>JBKKBA010000185.1:0-4652 GCA_046714275.1 Actinomycetota bacterium | reverse complement strand
ACGGCATCGATCGGCGTGGTGGTCGGCACGATTGTCGGTGGGATGATGGGTTGGATCTTCTGGCGGCAGCAAGAGAATCCACCGCCCTTCGGCATCGACTGGGGCGCTTTTGGTGGCGTGCTGGCGATTGTGTATCTGGCGGTGCTGCTGGTGACGATCGGGCCCGCGTGGCGCGCGTCACGGCTGCCGCCGGCCGAAGCCGTCCGCTATTCCGAGTGAGATCGCGCCTCTATTCGGATTCAGATCGCGCGCGGCCTAGCTTCGCGGCTTCCGCCGAGCGAAGCCCGGCCTCCAGGCCAAGCTGGCCGGGGCGAAGTGCATCGGACGGGACAAGCCGCACGCGCACCTCGCCGGGAAGTGCATACCCGTTGCGCTTGGACCACCAGATGAGCACGTCTTTCAGCGTCGCGGTCAGCTCGCGCCTGCGATCATCGAACCGCGCGATATCTTCGGGCGACAGCAGGACGGAATAGACGGTCTGCACGAAGGTCTTGCCGCGCTTGACGAACCGGCCGGTATCCATGGCTCGACAGAGTTCGCAGGCGATGTCGATCGGAGCCGGGCGCGGACCGAGCGACCAGAACCGGGGATCCGCGGCGACGTCGAAGGACGCCAGCGCGTCCCGGACGACGTCGGCATCGGGGCTGGTCACGGGGCGCTCAGGCGGCGGCGCGCCGCGGGAACTGCCGCCGGCGCATGTGGCCGAGCCCTGCAGCGCCCAGTCCAAGGCCGGATGCAATCATCACGATGACGGAAAGCCACGACAGCAGGTCCGCATGAACGGCCGGATAGGGATCGCTGAAGGCGCTCCAGCGGGGCAGGACGTGTACGGCAACCAGGCCCGCCGCCGTGTTGAACCCCACGAAGGCGCAGAAGGGGGCGGCGAAGCGATGACCGCTCATCGACAGCCCGACCGCGGCGAGCCCCTGGATCAAACCGACGATGCCGACCCAGGTGACGGCTGCGGCCAGACTCCGGCCTTGGCGGACGTGATCAAGATCGTGAAGCAGCGAGACTCCCAAAAGCAGGGCGCTCAGTCCGACCAGCTTCGGCGATCGCATGGTTTCCCTCTTGTCGTTGGTCAGTCGCCTAGGCGCAGGATCCGGAAGCCTTCGCCCGCCGCAACGCCGGCAGGCTCGCCGATCTGGCGGCTGCGTTCGCGCACGAAGTCGGCATAGGGCCAGTCGCCGATCTGCGATGCGTGCAGGGCCAGCGCCTGGATCTTCGTCTCCAGCGTGTCGGAGATGTCTTCGACGTGGTCGGCGCCCGGGCCCCAGTGCATCAAAAACAGGGCCTTCGGCTTGTGCGGCTCCAGGCCTTCTTGCTCGGCCAGCTCGGGGAGCATCAAGCGCGTGGACGCGTCGGGATTGATGGCGCGCAACGCTAGCTCGCCGGCGGCGATGTGATCGGGATGGTTCACGTAGCCTTCGCGATAGCGCACGGTTGGGTCCATAGCGAACAGGACGTCGGGCCGGTGCTTGCGGATCGTCCTGGTCACAGCCCGCCGAGAGTCGTCGTTCACCTCTAGGTGCCCGTCTTCGAAACCCAAGAACTCGACTTCGGCGACACCCAGCAGTTCGGCCGCGGCCTGTTGCTCGCCCCTGCGAATGTCGACCAGCTTCTGTCGAGTCATCGCCGGATCCGATGATCCCGAGCCGCCGTTGGTAATCATCACGTAGGTCACCTGAACGCCGGCCTTGGCCCATTTGGCGACGGTTCCCGAGACGCCGAACTCCGCGTCGTCGGGATGCGCGTACAGCACCAGCGCGCGCTGCACGTCAAGCGTGTCGTCGAATTTCATGCACATCCTCCTGGGGTTCCACGAGTCTAATCCCGACCCTCGGCCCAGCGCCGCAGGCGATCGCGATATTCCACCGGAAGGCCGTTGCCGGTGGCGCCGTCCAGAATTCCCTGCAGGTGCTCCGGGTCCGGCTGCTGCGGGATGGCAAGGTTTGCGATGTAGATCAGCGCTTGGACGGGATCGGGCGTCAAAACCGTAAGAGGGTCTCGCCGGTAGGCCGTGGGATACCCCTCCCATTCGTCCAGCGCGGCAAGATGAGACGGGTCGATGTCCCACAGAACGCCCCACACGTCGCTGATCGGATCGGGTACGACCGTTGCCACTCCCCCGGTGAACCCGGCGGCGTCGTTCACGAACGCGACGCGATGCTTGGGCAGGCGCGCGATCCCCAACGCCGGGGCGCCGGGACAGCGCGATGCCATCTGCTGCAGATTCATGTTGGAGCCGTACGCGAAGTAGCGCATGGCGGTCGCCCGGGCGGGCCGGCCCTAGGAGGGCGTTTCGCCCTTGTCCAGCGGTGGCTCGAAACCGCATTCGTCCATGAGCGCGGCGATCTCCGGCACTTCCATGCCGCGCAGCGCAAGTGAATCGACCAGACGCAGCGGAGAAAGGGATGCATTGCAGAAGGGGCAGTAGGACCATTCGCTCCACGCTTTGGCCGGCAGCCGGCCGCGGCAGTAGGCGCAGCGGGTTCGGTCGCCGATCCACGCGACCCCGGCCGAGACGGGCGGCTCCGGGGGCGGCTCCATCTCCTCGGCGTCGGCCTCGGTCATGGCGTCCAAGTAGCCGCGGGCATAGTCCCAGCCGACGTACTCATCCGGGCTGGGCTCGAAGGCCGGCTCGTGCATCCTGGGTTCGCCGGTCTCCAGCATGTGCTCCAGCGACTCCTTCAGCATCTCCCACTCGTAGTAGTGGTCCTCTCCGCACTCCGAGCAGACGATCACGACACCCTTGTAGCCGCGGGGGTCGAAAACGGCCCGCATGGCCTCGAGGTCCTCCAGATCCTCCAGGATCGACTCTCGCTCTTCAGGATCGATGTCAGACATTTGGCCAATCGTAACGCAGGCGGCCCGGAAGGGGTTTCCAGGCCCGGAGGGAAGCCGGCACGCGCCTTCCCTTGCCCTTTCCCGTGACGGGAGTACCATTTCGTCACGGTAGAGACGGATCCGTCCTTTCGCCTGGTTCTGTTCGTCCCCCGCTGGCTTGGCAGGGAGAAGCAGGAGGAGGGTCGAAACCTCTCAATATCATGAACCGAGACCAGGGCGGAATTCCCCGGTGGCTGACAGCGGTCAACTTGCTGGCCATCCTAGTAGCGCTTGCCGTCGTCATCCCAACCCAGGTTCGAGCCAGTCATACGCCGGCCCCTGAAGGCCTGTGCGTCTGCGCTCGTTTGTCCGACACCGCGCCCAAGCTGACGTGGCGCGATCCCAGCAGCTTGACTCAGGGATATGTGCTGCAGCGATCAAGGACCTTGGACTTCTCGTCCGGTGTCGTGGAGATCCGCATTGCGCGCAACACCTTCGACTTCGTGGACGAGACGCTGACGTTCAGCCAGATCTTCCGCTACCGGATCGCATCCATCGTCGGGACCGACCGCAGCGCCTGGAGCAACGACGTGGGCGCGGGGAACCCGGCCGGCACCGCACCGGCAAAGCCGGCCGCGCCCGACAACATTAATGTCGCCCAAAACCCCAACGGCCTGCGCATCACCTGGACCAACCCGGCAACCAACGAAACCGGTGTTTGGGTACAGCGGTCGGGTGACAGCGGGACGACGTGGGAGTTCCGAGCGTCGCTGTCGCTCAACTCGACGAGTTACCTGGACACCGACCCGCCGCCCGGCACCGTCAGCTACCGCATCTGGAACTTCAACTCGGGCGGTCTGGCGCCATCGTATGCAGTGCAGTATGTCGATCCACGCGTCGCAACGCCCAGCGTCCCCAATGTGCAATCGCTGGTGCCCACCAACCTGACGTCGGCGACCAGCCTGGCGACGCTGGTGCCCACCAACCTGACGTCGGCGACCAGCCTGGTGACGCTGGTTCCCACCAACCTGACCACCGCAACGGCGATCGCGTCGGCGACCGGCATCGTGACCACTCTGGCCACGGCAACCAGCATCGTGACGGCGATCCCGAACCCGGTCACCATGATTCCAACCATCAACCCCTCGACGCTGATCCCCGACCCAGAAAAGCTCGGAGCCTGGATTGGCATCAAGGAAGGGTTCAGCGGTACCTACATCCAAAGTATCTGGCTGCATCCCTCGCGTTGCCGTCTGGCCGGAGCGACCTGCGCGCCGCCCGCGGCAGCGAACTGCTTCGGAGTCTTCCTCCTGCTCTGCTACTACAGCGATCTCGATCCCAGCTCGTAGTTACCTCGTTACCTCGGCGCGAAGGTCTCGATCAGCGCGTCGAACGTCTCTTGGGTTCGGGCGGCATCGGGCGAAGCCCACGGGGGACCCAGAACCAGCTCGTCGGCCAGGCCATCCCATCGCTTCAGGCGATCACGCGCCTCGTCGGGCGTTCCGAACACGGCGTAGGTCTGGGCCATTTCGTCGGTGACGCAACCGATCAGCGCCTCAACATCGCCACCCGCGAACGCATCGCGCAGCGCCCCCGTCATGTGGCCCCAGCCGTGCGCTTCAAACACCGGCGCGTAGGTTCGCGTGGTGCCGTAGAAGCCAATCTGCATCTTGGCTGCCCGCATCGCGTCCTCGCTTGATTCCGCGACCGACACGATCAAGCTCTGCACCACCCGGCACTCCGAAGGCTTGCGGCCGGCCTTCGCCAGCCCGGCATCCAGCGCCGGACGAACGCTCTGCGCGAAGAACTCCACGCTGGAGAACGGA
>JBKKBA010000184.1:0-5115 GCA_046714275.1 Actinomycetota bacterium | reverse complement strand
CGGCAGGGATGAGCCCCAACCCTGCGCTTCGCTCACGGGGTCACCCGCACCCGGCCACATCCTTACAGAGGAGGAGGAACTTCGTCCAGGCACTTGACTTTCATCCGTAACGGCCGGGGGCCGGTGGGCCTCCGGATGGTCCGTCCATCCCCCAGTCCAAGCCGTCCAGGAAGACGCGCAGGCGGGCGTTGAAGGTCTGGGGGCTTTCGATCATCGGGCAGTGGCCGGCGCCCGCGATCCTTCCCAGCCGCGCGCCCGGAATCCCAGCGACCAGGCGCTCGGCCGCCCCGGGGGGCGTCAGCCGGTCCCGCGTGCCGACGACGACCAGGGTCGGGACCTTGATCAGGTCCATCGCCTTCGAGGTATCCACGCCGGTAACGGCGGGCAGAAGCTCCATCCACGTATCCACCGGGGTATCGGCCAGCATCTTTTCGACGAAGGCCACCTGAGCCGGCGAAGCATTGGAGCCGAAGCCCATCGAACGCACGGCGAGCCAGGCGAGGTCGCTGGCGCGACGGCGCAGCCGGTCCACGCTGGGACGGTCCAGCGACACCACGGCGCGCATGGCAACCTCTTGCACCCCCTGCAGTCCGGCGCGGATGCGCCGCGGCAGGAACGGCATCATGCCGGGCATCAGGTCGGCGGCGGTCGTGTCCACCAGCACCAGCCCGGCGACCCGATCCGCCAGTGTGTCGGGGGCGATCTCGCAGAACTTCAGCGCCGCCATGCCGCCCATCGAATGCGCCACGATCACCACGCGCCCCGCGCCGGTGCTGCGCACCACGGCGTCCAGATCCTTCGCCAGCGCGTCCAGGCTCCAGTCGCCGTCCTTGGCCGGTTGCGACAATCCGTGCCCGCGCTGATCGAACAACACCAGACGGTACCGCGGCGCCAGGTCCCGGATCTGGTAGTGCCACGTCAGCAGGCTGAGCGAGTAGCCATGAACGAACACGATCGTGTTGCCGCTCCCGGCTTCCTCGACATGGAGTTTCGTGCCGTCGAACGAGGTGACGGGGGGCAACGCAGTTCCCCGCAACGACCCGAACGGCTCGGTGGCTTCGGGATCGGGCCGGGAGCGCATGCGTCCGACCAGACTGCGCTCGATCGCGACGCCGGCGGCCAGCCCGGCGGCGGCGGCGCCGAAGAGCACGCCTACCTTGCGGCGCCGCGCTGGAATCGGCTTCGCTTTCGGTGGCCCCTTCGACGGTTTAGACGGCAACCCGTTCCACCCGAGCCGAGATCCCGGTGACGACCTCGTAGGAAATCGTACCCAATGCCTCGGCGACGTCATCGGCGCTGATGTGCGCTCCCTGTTGCGTGCCGATCAGCACCGCCTGGTCGCCGATCGCGCATTCGTCGTCGCCCAGGTCGGCCATGATCGCGTCCATGCAGATCGTCCCGACGATCGGCCGGGGCACCCCGCCGATCAAGGCGAAGGTGCGGCCGGTGGCGTGGCGCGGCCACCCGTCCGCATAGCCTAGGGGCAGCGTCGCGATCGTCGTGTCGCGTTGCGCCCGGAACCGAAGGCCGTAGGACACGCCCTCGCCGGCGGCAATGCGCTTGACCATCGCGACGCGCGCCTTCAGCTCCATCACCGGCCGCAGCGGCACGACCGCGCGTTGCGACGGGGCCGGCGCGATGCCGTAGGTGGCAATGCCGACGCGCACCATGTCCAGATGCGCCTCGGGAAGCGTCAGTGCCGTGGCGGAGTTGCCGATGTGGCGAATGGCCGGCGTTACGCCGGCGGCCTCCAACCGCTCCAGCGCCGCGGCGAATCGTTGCTGCTGCATGGCGATCGACGGATCGTCGAGCGGGTCGGCGACGGCGAAGTGGCTGAACACACCCTGGACTTCGATGCGCGGATGCTTGGACAGCGCCGTCGCAAACTCGTCCAGCGCATCGGCCGGAACGCCCAGCCGATTCAGCCCGGTCTCGACTTTCACGTGGACGTCCAGGGTCGCGCCGGCTCGCTCGGCCGCGGCCGACAAGGCTTCAAGCCCACCCAGGGTGAACACCGCCGGCGTCAGTCGCAACGAGACCACGTCATCGGCCTGGGCGTCGGGCGGCTGGTGCAGCAGCATGATCGGGGCGTCGATGCCGGCGTCGCGAAGACGCCGCGCTTCTTCAACCAAGATGACGCCCAGCCAGTCGGCGCCACCGCCCAGGGCAGCCTTGGCGACCATCACGTCGCCGTGACCGTACGCGTTTGCTTTCACCACGGCCATGTACCGGCATTCCGAACGCAGCAGTCCCTTGATCGAAGCGACGTTGGCGCGCACGGCGCCCAGGTCGATCTCAGCCCACGCCGGGCGCTTCGGCGCATCGCTCACGAGGCGGCGAACACCTGATGGATGGCCTTCGGCAAAAGCTCGATCAGCATCGAGGCATTCGCCGGATGCGGCGCGACGATCGCCGCAGCCATGTCGGCAACGCGGCCGTGCAACCACGCGGCGGCGGCCACGACGGCAAGCCGTTCCTGGTCGGTCGCATCCGGGCCGGCCTGCGCCAGCAAGGCCGCTACGACGCCGGTCAGCACGTCGCCGGTCCCACCCTGCGCCAGCCCCCGATTTCCCGTCGTGTTCACAAAGGTCAAGCCACCAGGCGCGGTGATGACCGTCCCGGGACCTTTCAACAACACGGCATGACCTGTCGCTTGGGCCACCGATGCGGCGGCATGCAACCGGTCGCCGGAAATCTCCGCGGCGTCAACGCAGATCAGCCGCGACGCCTCGCCTTCGTGCGGCGTCACGACAACGAACCCGCCGCGCTCCCGAAGAGCGACCGCGTCGCCGGCGAACGCATTGATGGCGTCGGCGTCCACCACAATCGGCGCGCCCGTTGCGGCCGTTCCGGCGATGATCGCCCGCACGGCATCCGACGCCGCCGGGTGCCGCGACAATCCCGGCCCGATTGCGATCGCATCAAACTCTCCGGCACGAGCCAGGATGGCCTCGACGGCCTTGTCGTCCAGCGTGCCCTCGCCGGATTCCGGCAGTGGGATCGTCGTGATCTCGGGCACGCGCGTCAGCGCCGCCGCCGTGACGCGCTCCGATGCCGCCAGCGTCGTCAGGCCGGCGCCAGCGTGAACCGCTGCGGCCGACGCCAGCATCGCCGCGCCCGGCATCGCGCGGCTCCCCGCGATCACCAGCACGTTCCCGGCGCGCCGCTTGTTCGTTCCGGCCGGCCGGACGGGCAGGATCGCGCGCACATCGCTCTCCTCCAGCGCAACGGCGGCGCCGTGGCGCAGGCCGGTCGGAACCCCGATGTCGGCGACCTCGATCCATCCCGCCACATCCTGCGCAAAGCAAAGACCGGGCTTCAGGCCGCCCAGCGTGACGACTCCGTCGGCGCGAACGACCGGCCCGGACGCTTGCCCTGTGTCGGAGTTCATGCCGCTCGGCACATCGATCGCCACAACCGGCGCGCCGCAAGCATTCATCGCTTCAATCGCGCGAGCCGCCTGCCCGTCGGGTGGCCGTGACAGCCCGACACCGAACAGCGCATCGATCACCACGCCGGCTCGCGCAAGCTCCCGTTCCAAAGACTCGAAGGCCACCACCCGCCCGGGGAAACGGCGGCGATTCGCTTCGGCGGCGGCGTGCAACTCACCGCCCAGCGCCGGCACAGCCGTGACGTGCGCTCCCCATTCGGCCAGCCACCGTCCGGCGACCAGCCCATCGCCGGCGTTGTTGCCCTTTCCGCAGACGACGACCACGCGAAGCCCGTAGGTGACGCCCAGCATTCCCCGCACCGCGCGAGCGACGGCGAATCCCGCGCGCTCCATCAGATCGGCGACAGAAACGCCAAGCGCTTCGCTTGCCGCATCCTGCCGGCGAACGTCGGCGGCCGTCAGAACATCAAGCATGGCGACTACTCCACGGTGACGGACTTCGCCAGGTTGCGCGGTTTGTCCACGTCGCACCCGCGCATCTTGGCGATCTCGTAGGCCAGGAACTGCATCGGCACCGCAACCAGCTCGGGCGTCAGCAGCTCGTGTGTGCGCGGAACGAAGATCACGTGATTGGCATGACGAGCCACCTCGTCGTCGCCTTCCGTCGCGACGGCAATCACATTCGCGCCGCGAGCGCGAACCTCTTGGATGTTCGCCACCACCTTCGGGTAGACGTGACACTGCGTCGCCACAACGACCACCGGAACACCGTCGGTGACCAGCGAGATCGGACCGTGCTTCAACTCGCCGGCCGGGTAGCCCTCGGCGTGGATGTAGGAGATCTCCTTCAGCTTCAGCGCGCCTTCCAGCGCCAGCGGATAGCCAACGTGGCGCCCCAGGAACAGCACATCGTTCGCACTCTGGATGATCTCCGCGATCGCGCGCACCGCGTCACGCCCACCGATTGCTTCGGAGACCTGAGCCGGCAACGCCTCCATGTCCTTGACGATGCGGGCGATCTCTTCGGGATAGAGCGTGCCGCGCACCTGTGCCAGGTACAGCGCCAGCAATTTCAGCACCACCATCTGCGTCATGAACGTCTTCGTCGCCGCCACGCCGATCTCTGGTCCGGCGTGCGTGTAGAGCACTCCGTCGGATTCGCGCGGGATCGAAGCGCCGACGGTATTCGACACCGCGATCACCTTCGCATGCTGTTTGCGGGCGTGGCGCACCGCTTCCAGGGTGTCGATCGTCTCGCCCGACTGAGAGATCGCTACGACCAGGGTGTCGGGCCCCAGCACGGGGTCGCGATACCGGAACTCGCTTGCGATCTCGATCTCGACCGGGATGCGGCACCAATGCTCGATCGCATACTTGGCCACCAGCCCTGCGTGGAACGCCGAGCCGCACGCGACGACGAAGACCTTGTCTACCGCCTTCAGCTCATGCTCGGACAGTCGCACCTCATCCAGGTGCAGCCGTCCTGCGTGCAGCCGTCCGCGCAGCGAGTCCGCGATCGCCGTCGGCTGCTCGTAGATCTCTTTGAGCATGAAGTCGTCGTAGCCGCCCTTCTCGGCGGCCTCTACGTCCCAGTCGATGTGGATCTGGGTGCCGGCGGCCGGCGCGCCCTCCAGCGTCGTGATCTGGAACCCGTCGCGGCGGATCACGACCATCTGGTCGTCCAGGATGTGCGTCACGTCGCGCGTGTAGGGGATCAGCGCCGT
>JBKKBA010000183.1:0-6232 GCA_046714275.1 Actinomycetota bacterium | reverse complement strand
GCGGCGACCCGTCGCGCAGCCTGATGTATCAGCGCTGGATCGAGCCGTACGGCGGGCGCCAGATGATGGCTGCGGGGCTGCGCACGCGGCCGGGCGGCATTTGGGGCGTGGCGACGCTGTATCGATTCGACGTCCGCGATCTGTTCGGCGACGAGGACCTGGACTTCATGCGCGCGGTCGCGGCTCCGCTTGCGGAAGGCGCGCGGCGGGGCTTGCTGATCGGGGAGGCGCGCGACCCCGATGGACCGAACGCACCCGGTCTGGTCGTCCTGGGCCAAGACTGGAATCTGGAGTCGGCGACGCCGGATGCGCTGCGGTGGCTGAGCGAGCTTCCCGACGGAAACGTCGATGCGGGGGATCTTCCGTCCGCGGTGTACGCCGTCGCAGGGCGCGCCCTGCGGACCGCACACGGATCCGACTCCCCCGGCGAGGTCGCCGTCGCTCGTGTCCTATCGCGCACCGGTCGCTGGATCGTGCTCCACGGCGCCTCGCTGGTGACCGACGGGGAACCACGGGCCGCGATCATCATCGAGCCGGCGCAGGGTTCCCGGATTTCTGCGCTGCTGATGGCGGCGTACGGGCTAACGGACCGCGAGCAGGAGATCGCGCGGCTCGTCCTCCAGGCGCACTCGACGACCGAGATCGCGACGCAACTGTTCATCTCGGCGCACACGGTCCAACAGCACTTGAAGAGCATCTTCGACAAGACCGGCGTTCGCAGCCGGCGCGAACTCGTCGGCATGGTCTTCTTTTCGCACTACGAGCCGCGCGTGCGCGACAACGAGGGCCGCCTGGTGCGTGGGGCGCCGTACCGCGGCGGCCCCATAGCCTCGGACGTGGAGCGCTAAGGGAACAGGTCCGCTCCGCTCCAAACCCTGAAACGACCTCGCCATCGCAGTTGGCCGGCGGGCGTTCGCCGCCGTTGAGCCCCCCGATATTCGAGAGGCTCAACGGGGCGATCGCAGAGTCAGTGCGGAGCTAGCGGCGGATCTGGACGTCGTCGAATGCCAAGCCTGCGTGGGGGTAGCAAGACAAGAGTGTTGTATACAGCAGTCTTTAACTGATGTATATTCCACCTATGAAACGGACGCAGGTCTATCTCCCAGAGGAGACGGCAGAGGAACTGGCCGCGGTTGCGGCGGCGGAGGGCCGGTCTGCGGCTGCGGTCGTGCGGGAGGCGGTCGCCGACTACATCGCCCGCCGGCAGCCCGAGCCCGGGGAGAACCCGATCCTAGACCTGGTGGGGATCGGTCGCGAAGGGCCCACCGATGCGGCCGAGCACCACGACCGATACCTGTATTCCGACCACGACGACGCGTGAGGAAGACGGCGTTCGTCGATACCGGCGCATGGATCGCCCTCGTCAACGCACGCGACATCAAACACGCCGCCGCAGCAGCATGTCTGGAGGCGCTGAACCTGGAGGGCGCGCGCCTGCTCACCTCCAACTACGTCGTGGACGAATCCGCCACGCGCTTGCGTTACGACGTCGGGCTACCGGCCGCGCTGGCGTTGCGATCGCGACTAGACCAGGCCGTTGAGCGTGGGTTCGCCCGCGTAGCGTGGGTTGACCCGAGGTCAGAGGCCGAAGCCTGGGGGCTGATGGAGAGCCACCCCGACCTCAAACTTAGCCTCACCGACGCGACCAGTGCGGTGGTCTGCCGCAGGGCGAAGGTCGAAACCGTGTTCGGGTTCGACGGTGACTTCCGAGCGCTTGGCTTCCAACTCGTCCCTTGAAGTGCTCGGTCAGCAGGTCGGCACAGCACGAACGCCGATCGCGCCATTGAGCCCGCGAGCAGGCGCGCGCCACGCGTCGCGCGATCCTGGAGGCTGCACAGAGATTGTTCGTCGAGGGCGGCTACGTGGCCACGTCGGTCGAGTCGATCGCGGTGCGAGCAGGTGTCTCTCCTGAAACGGTCTATGCGACGTTCAAGAACAAGCGTGCTTTGCTCGCAGAGCTGATCGACGTATCGATCGCCGGTGATGCAACTCCCGTCCCGATCTTGGACCGCGCGTGGGTACAAGAGATGCGTCAGGAGTCAGACCCTCGACGCCGGCTGCAGATCCTTGCAAAGAACGGCCGGTTGATCCTCGAACGGATGACTCCGATCTATGAAGTGCTTCAGGGCGCGGCGGCGGCTGATCCGGAGATCGCCTCGGCTCTTGAGCGCTACAAGGCGCAGCGACACGCGGGCCAGAGCGAACTTATCCGCATCATCGCTCGTAGCGTATTGCGGAGAGGCCTCACGCTGGAGACGGCTGCGGACGTCTTCTTCGCGATCGGAAGCCCCGAGACTTATAGGTTGCTTGTCATCGATCGCGGCTGGTCCGCGGATCGATTCGAGCGCTGGTATTCGGATACCCTGGCTCGGCTTCTCCTTGCGTAGAACCGCGCAAGCTTCGGCAGGACAGCACCTCTACTTGACGGTCTCGCCGTTCGTAAGCCAGTACGGCGGCCACGTCAGCCGCACGCCCGGTGCGGCGCTGATCGAGAACGCCGTCGTGGACGTACCCACCGCATAAGGACAGCGGCTTCAAGGGCCGGCACGCATCATCGACGGTTGCGCAGACTGCGCCGCACCCGTTCGGACGCTGTTACGTGGCGGTCCCGCCTCGGAGCAGGGTCGCGCAGTCCTTTGCCCGGCCGGCAACGAGATCGGTAAGGCGACGCGGGAGCGGCGAGCCCAACGCTACGATTTCCGGAGATAATGCAGCATCGGCAAACGCATCCGGCGCGCGCTCGGCGAGACCGGCAACGCGCTGCACCGTCATGTCGGGATCCACGCCCAGCTCGGCAGCAGCGGCCGGCCACGTGTTGTGAAAGAGATACACCCGATAGTCGCCGCCGATTTTCATAGCGAATCGGAGCTTGCGTTCATGGAGGCCGTAGGGCAATGCCGACGCGATGTCGTACAACGGCGCGAGACGCACCTCGTCGCCCGCCAGAAGCAGTGAGTAGTTCTTCGCGTGGGCGTCGGTGCCGCCGATGATCCAGTTCCAAGCCAAAGCATCAACAAAGCGCAGGATCGCGACTTCGGCTACACGTGGAGGCATCGCTTCGCGAAGGAGCTGCACGACGTCCTTCGGCCCCGGTCCCCCTTCGTTCTGATACTTGCGAGAGGGCGGCACCGACAGTGCCTGACAAAAGTCTTCCTGGTGAACTCTGATCACGTCACCATCGATGATGCGACGGTCGTATCGGTCGATGACGATGGCCGATTCGTCGCCAAATCTGGCCACTCGAGTCCGAGCGGCAAGAAGACCGCAGCGCCGAGCAGCGTCAAGGCACACATGCTCGTTGAGGTCGTGGTCGTCGAGTCCTGCCACGGCAGGTTTGAGGATGTGGCTCGTGGCGGCAGGCCCCGAGGGTTCGGCCCAACGGCCGTCCTTGAACAAGAGGGCGGTCTTGGCTTGCACCCCTGCCAGGCTGAACTGTCCGGTGAAGGATCGTCCGAGCCACGCCGTCGAGTCCTCTTTGAGGTCGCGAAGACGCCGCGCAACATCGTCCTCGGTCAGCCACGTGATGTTTCCCGGCCGACCCAGGACCTCGTCGATAGCATCGGGAGCGGCGAAGCGGACGGCTCCGGCAACATCGCTCCCGATGGGTGTCGACAGCATGGAAAACGGCGAGGACGCTGAGGCTTGGAACTGCCGGGCCCATCGGGCGAGGACGGCTTCATTGTCGGGCAGCAGCCCCCATAGCCAGGGCGTGACCACGTGGTCCTGATGGGTGCGCACCTGGACCGGCATGGAGATGGAGAGAGGTGTGGCGCCCGCCCGATTGCGGTAGTCGTCGTCGTAGTCGAAGCGAAGCCGCCCTCCACGCAGGCGGGTAACGGTTCCGGCAACGGCGTTGTCGAGAGCGACGATGAGCGAATCAGTCATCGGTCGCGGTGCTCGTCAAGGACGGCGTCGAGGTTGACAACCGCAGCCGACGACGGCGCCCCGGCCTCGCCGATGTCAAGCACCAGCCCAAGCTCGTCGAGTACTCGCAGGACCAGGGCGAACTCGGCCTTCGGCTTGCCACCTTCGAACTCATAGATCCACTTGCGAGAGACGCCGATGCGCTGGGCCAGCTCAGCCTGGTTGAGGCCGAGGTCCTTGCGGCGGCCTCGGACGGCGGCGGCTATGTCTCTGGTCGAGCGGATACGCATGGCGACTCCTATGACACCGTTCGGTATCAAGTTTACCATGCTACCGATCGGTGTCAATCATTTCGTGAAATCGATCGGTGTCATGAAGGTTCAAGCCGCGCTGCCGGGGGCGGTGCTGCAGACCACGGCCGGCCCCGCCGTCAACTACGAGCTTGCCACAGGGCCGCTTCGGGTCGCCGGGATCCCCCGTCTGCGTGGAACCGTTACCAGCGCCGTCGATGGGCGCGCCTTCTTCGCGCTCGCGGTGGGCACCGATCCGGCAACGGCGCAAGTTATTCAGAACAACCTGCTGCCCTACCGCTCACTGCTCCCTGCCGTGCAGCAGCCGCTCAACATCGAGCTGCCCGGCGTGGCTATCGACGTCCCGGCAGGACAGCACCTCTACTTGACGGTCTCGCCTTTCGTAAGCCAGTACGGCGGCCACGTCAGCCGCACGCCCGGCGCGGTGCTGATCGAGAACGCCGTCGTAGACGCGCCAATTACTTGACGCGACTCCTTCCGGTACGGCTCTCGATCTCGTCCCCAGATGACGCGACCGTGTCGATCGATCCTTGCGTCTGACCGTCCAGCACGGGCTCCGCCTCGGGCTCCTTGGCCGGGACAGGCACTAGCTTCGGCTTGGCGAGGAGCGAGGCGGCGATCGCGGTGGCGAGGGTGAGCGCGATGACCGAAAGCGACGCCCAGATCGGAACCTTGTAGAACTCGCTCACGAGCATCTTGGCACCGACGAATACGAGGATCGCCGCGAGCCCGACCTTGAGATAGCGGAAGCGGCCCATCATCACGGCAAGCAGGAAGTAGAGGGCGCGCAGACCGAGGATGGCGAAGGCGTTGGAGGTGAACACCAGGAACGTGTCGCGGGTCACCGCGAAGATCGCTGGGATCGAGTCGACCGCGAAGATGATGTCGGTCGTCTCGATCACCACGAGCACCGCGAGCATCGGCGTGGCGAGCCTACGTCCCGCCTCGCGTACGAAGAAGCGCTGCCCGCGGTAATCCGACGTCATCGGTACAGCACGCCGCAACAGCCGCAGGACGGGGTTGTGCTCCGGGTGGATCTCCAGGTCTTTGTGGCGGGCCATCTTGACGCCGGTCAGGACGAGGAACCCGCCGAAGACGTAGATCATCCAGTGGAAGTTCTCCAGCAGCGCCGCGCCCCCGGCGATGAAGATCGCGCGGAACACCAGCGCGCCGACGATCCCGAGGAACAGCACGCGATGCTGATACTGGAGCGGCACCTTAAAGTAAGAGAACAGCAACACGAAGACGAAGATGTTGTCCACCGAGAGGCTCTTCTCGATCAGGTATCCGGCCAGACACTCGCTGGCCGGTTGCCCGCCACCCCACGCCCAGACGATCGCGCCGAAGCCAAGGCCCATGGCGATCCATATGCCGCTCCACGTCGCGGCCTCTTTCATCGAGACTTCGTGGGCATTGCGGTGCAGGACGAGCAGGTCCAACAGCAGCATCGCCACGATGAATCCGGCGAATGCCGCCCAGGCCCACCATTCGACCATCATTTGCCGGGAATTCCGTTCGCCTGTTCCACGGGTGCATCATTATCGCTCTTGGTTCCAGCAGCAAGGGCAAACTTCTGATGAGTCAAGGCCTAGTTTGCTGCCGAACTTCGGAATGCTGGCCCTATCAGACTGGCGGGGGTTTTCGGTTACTCGGGGTGAACGAGGCGCCGGCCCCGCACCGCGAGCTCGAGGATGAATCGCTGCTCCGAATCAAGGGGCGAATAGCCGGTCAGTTTCGCGATCCGCTCGAGGCGATAGGTGATCGCGCGCGGGCTCAGATGAAGGCGCCGGGCGATCGCCGAGACGTTCCCAGACTCGGCGAGGAACGCCTCCAGCGTTTCGACCAGCGGCTCGACTCCGCCCCTCGCTCCGCGCATCGGACCCAGAACCGCCTCCACCATCTCCGCGAGTGCGGAGCGATCCCTTGCGAACAGCCGGTACGGCAGCAGTGACTCGAACCGGACGACCCGGCGATCCAGTCCGAGACGCGCGGCGAGATCCAGCGCCTCGCGAGCCTCGTCGTAGGAGCGGATGACGCCGCTCGGGCCCGCGTAAGGG
>JBKKBA010000182.1:0-3425 GCA_046714275.1 Actinomycetota bacterium | reverse complement strand
GCTTCGATCAGCGCGAAGCCGCCGATCAGTCCGCCGGTTGCGCGAGCCTCCGCAAGGTTCTGAAAGACCAGCAAGTAGCGGCGCGGCCCGTACCCGCCCAGCATGCGCGGAGCAACCTGCGTCGCCGCGCCCGCCGACGCCACTTGCTTCTGCAGGCGGCCAACCGACGCGTCCATCTCTGCGCGAGCCGACTGCAGCGCGTTCGGCATCCACGTCGTCGGCGACCGCGCGATTAAGCGGCGCGCGCGCAGCAGACGCGCGTGCGCGGCGGATAAGGACTGCGCCGCGCGGCCCCAGGCTTGGCGATCAACGCGGCCGCCGGTCAGGTTCAGCGACAGACGGCCGTCGGGACCGGCGAACGGCCGCGCGCCGGCGACAGCGATCTGCGCCGACTGAATGGCCAGGCGACCGGCCGTGGTCAGGTCTCGGGCGGAACGCGCGCTGCGCCCGGCGATCGGAACCGATCCGATCAGCCTCAGGGGAAGACGCTTCACGCGCAGCTCGGCCTTGCTTGCCAGGCCGTACGCCCGGTCCAAGTCACGCTCGGTGTTTGATAGCGGCGCGTCCACGGCCCGCCCCTCGACCGTCTTCAGCACATCCCTAGCTTCAAGAAGCGCCTTCCGAGCCACAAGCGCGTCCCGCGCCCCCATCACGACCAACGCGCCCACCACGACGGCCACAGCAGCGGTGACCCACCGCAGGAGCCGTCGCTTACCGCGCATGGCGGGATCGTACGCGGGACGATGCACCTTGGGCCCTTGCATCGTGCCTGAGTTCCCAGTGGCATTCTGGGCGTTATGTCGCCCGTTCAGCCGGGCGAACGGGATGAAAGGGACACCCGATCAAAGCGTTGATGATCCTTGCCGACCCATGGGGGGTAGGGAGTATCATGACCCGGACTTCAAACGAAGCTACGACTTCAAACGAAGCTACTAGGAGGACTGCGCATGAAAAAGCTTGGCATCGCGGGCGTTGCCCTGCTGGCGATCGGCGTCTTGCTATTGCCAAGCATCGGTTCGGCACAGTGCTCGGAATATCCACTCTGCTCTGAGAGCGGACAGGTCAGCGACGGAGCACCGCGCCGCGGCCAGACGATCACGTTCTCATACAGTGGCGGCGAAGGCTCGCCGGGCTCGTCGTTCAGCGTGGATCTTCTGTCTCACCCGCGACGCCTGACGACGGGAACGTTCGACTCGTCCGGAAACTTCAGCGTCCGCGTCACGATCCCAAGTGACGCCGAACTTGGTGGTCACACTCTTCGCGCGGTCGGTCCGTCGCGATTCGGTGGTCAGTTGACCGTGACGGCGTTCATCAACGTGGTTGCCGGAGCGCCTTTGACGGCGACCGGATCCAACACCGTGCCGCTGCTGATGGTCGGCCTGGGCTCGATCATGGTCGGCGGAACGTTTGTGGGCTTCGGCTTCCGCAGGCGGAAGACGGCCAAGGTTTAATCACCACGGTCTTTGCGAAACCCCGCGCTCCGCGCGGGGTTTCGCCCGTTCTCAGAGGGTTTCACTTTCTTACGCTTCCGCGCATCCAGGCGTATCATTTGTTGCTCGTTCCTTGAGGACATCGCTCTCTATCTGAGTGCGGAGGTCATGACATGCAGAGCCAGAACCTGGAAAGCCCCGACGAACCACTACTGCGCCCGGCCACTTTCCCCCGTCATCGGCCGGATGACGCCGCGCCGACAACGGCGCCGACGCTGCCGCCGCCGTTGTCGCTGTTGCCCAGCCCAGTCGCGCCGGGAACGCAGCCCGTCGATCCCGACCGTTTCGGCGACCCGTTGGACCGTCTGGCCAAGTTAGGCGAACTTCGCCGCAACCAAATCATCAGCGACCGCGAATTCGAGTTGCTAAAAACCCGCATCATCTACGGCGCCGACGTCCGCCTCTAGAGTCCCACACTCCCAGCCGCACTTTCCGCCGGCCGACAAGCCGAAGCTGCGATCCCCAGCGTGCTAGCGTTATGAACCGGGTCCGAGCGCTCGAAACGGGCGCGTGAACCGCGGGCTTGCTCTGTTGGCCGCCACCGCCGTCGCCCCGGGAGGAATGCATGCCGACTCGCCGCAGCACCTTGGCCCCCGTCACCGGCATCGCCGCCGTCCTGCTGGTCACGCTGAGCGCCGCGCTCCCCGCCCAGGCCGCGCCACGAACGCTGCGCATCGGCGGCTACCACTTCTTCCCCTACTCGCAAGCGGCAACCTGCTCGGGCGATAGCCCCCTGCGCGTCGGCACTTTTGCCGGCTTCACCAAAGCCCAATGCGCTTTCGTCACCTTCGTCGTGGACGGGGGCGGCACGACCACAGCCGACGGCATGGCTCCCGAACTCAGACCCGACCCCGGCTTAAACGTCACCTTCACGGACCAGGACGGCGGCGTGCACGGCCCCACCGCCGCCGCACACGACGACGGCGACACCTGGCGCTTCAACATCGATCCCCTGTCCACGCTGCTGAACGCAGCGCCGGGCACGATTCGCTTCGCGATCACCTCGACAACCGGCGACACGCTGGCCGGCCAGCCCGCGTTCCAATTCACGCTGAACGGGCTGGGAACGCGCACGCTGCTGAAGCAGCCGTACTTCGCCGCTACCGACGCCGGACTGCCCGCCGAAGACCTGGTCGTCGAGGGCGTCACGTGGGAGCGCTACACCAAAGCCGCGTTCGTCGCCTCGGACCCGACCGACGGGCAGCCCAACCCCGATCTGAAACCGGCCGACGTCACCGTCGTGCTGACTCGCAAGGACGACACCACGCTGACCAAGACCGCGACCGCCGGCACAACCGGCTTGTTCACGGTCACCTTCACCGCCGCCGAGATCGGCAACGTCGCCGCGACCGCGGCCACCGGCTACGAAACCGCGATCAAGATCACCTCGACGGCGACCTACACCGACCCGGTCACCGACGTATGGAAGACCGCAACCATCGATACCGAATCCACCGCGCACGCGATCTTCCGCTCGCCCCCCACAGGTCCCCAGATGCGCACCACATTCGTCAGCGAGCGCGGCTGGGTCGAGCCCGGCGAGACCTACATCCACGCCATCGACTATCGCAACATCTCGGGATCCAGCGCCACCGGCGTCACGATCACCGACGTGCTGCCGGTAAACGCCGTCTACCTCAGCGCAACGCCGGCTCCCACGTCGCGATCCGGCAACACGTTGACGTGGAATATCGGCACGCTGGCCTCAAGCGGCGGAACCGGCGACCTGACGGCTCCGCGCCAGACCTACAGCAACCGAATCCTGGTCACCGCCCGCGCCAAGCGCGGCGCCGAAAACCCGCGCGTGGTGTACCAAGACCTGTCGAACACGGCGACCATGACCTATAGCGGCGGCTCGGGCGGCGGTGGCTCGGGCGGCGGCACCATGTCCGGCAAGGCGCACGGCCCGCAGGTCCGCACCCAGGAATCCGCGCG
>JBKKBA010000181.1:0-5370 GCA_046714275.1 Actinomycetota bacterium | reverse complement strand
TTCCGCGCGCGAGCACGGTCCCGTGCACGGTGCGCTCGACCCAGATGTCGGGGACGGCGCGAAGATCAAGACCCGGTACCTGCGGGACGCTGCGCTGCAGGCGCCGGTTCATCGGCTCGCACTTCCCCTTGTACCTATAGCCGTAAGAGTGTTCGGTCGCAGGGGAGCCGTCGGCTTCGCACAGAACTTCGATGAACGTGTCGATCATGTCGCTACCGCCGGCCGTCGCCGTCCACGCGGCGTCGGTGCTGCGGCCCAGCAGCACGAACATCGAGATGCCGGGGAATCCGGCGCCGCGCGCATGGATGGTCGGACCGTGCAGGTCAACCTCCATCAGGATCTCCGGCGCGAAATAGCCGGTCTGGGGCCCGCCCAGCATGATCGGCTTGCCGTTCGCCGACCGGCTCGCTCCGACGACCAGCGCGTTCGACATCCCCTTCGGCCGTAGGTCGATCGACCCGAGCGGCGTTTGAAGGTTCAGCCGATCCCACTGGATCGCCGAGCTTTGCGTGAGACGCGTTAATTCAACGGCCGTCGGTCGCGGCATCGACGACATCGGCGCGGTGTTTCCGGGCAGGTTCTCCAGCATCACTTCGATACCGCGCTTGCCGCTTGAGTACGGGGTTTGAAGGTTCGCGGCGGGGTCCAGTGCGCCCGCGTCGCGCGTCATGTACGGGAAGGTGAGGTCGGTGTGCATCGGTGCGTCGCGGTTATCGCGGTTGCGGAAGTCCTCGTAGATGTTGCGCGCGTCCGCGCCGAAGGAGGTCTGCAGTCCTGCCAGGAAGCTGAGGTTGTTCAGTTCGGCGCCTCCGTTCGCGCCGAACAGCGCGCGGATCACGGTGGTCACGGCGACGATGTCGGTCTCGCGCCACGGAGCGGGTGTCCTTCCGATCTCGGAGTACCCGGTCGGCAACGGGATCTCGCCGATCCGGATGCGCGTGATGAAGTTGTTGACGCCATCGACAAACTCGCGGAACGAGTCCAGAACCTCTTCGCCCTCTGCCCCGTACAACTTGGGAAGGCGCGCAAGCTGTTCCTGGAACTCTTCTTCGGTGTATCCGTACAGGCGCGCCCACTCGGCGTCGGCCAACCAGGCGGGCGTGGTCCCCAGCAGCTCGAACGCTTCGCCGCGTCCCAGCGCGCGCAGCAGGTCCATGATCGGAAGGCGGTCTTCTGCCGACACATAGCCGGCACCGAACCAAACGTCTTTATCGGTCGTCCCGTACACGTGCGGGACTCCCCAGCGCTCGTCGCGAAGGATGCGAACGCCCGGGCGCGGCGCGTAGTCGCGAAGCACGGTCCCCTGGGGGCCGAACCGAGCGTTCTTGAAGTACCGGAAGAGGGTGTCGTCGGTGAGCGCGGGGTACTCATAGACCAGGTTGTCGTAGGGGGTGATCTCGGAGGTCGCGTGGGCATAGTCGGTTCCGGGCGGAAGGATCGTGCCGGCGATCGCTGCGTGATCGACGACTAGGGGTACGGCGTGTCCCCCCGTCGGGATCATGAGGGGGAGGGCCAGCAGAACCGAGGCGAACGTGATCAGGCGTGGTCTCATTCTTGATCCTCCAAAGGCAGATTCCGTCTTCTACGCTATTTCGCCGCCAATCGCGACAATCCTCCCACTCAAGCAAAGTAGGCCGATTAGACCCCGAACTGGGGGCAGGCTCCAGCAGCCCGCGGCCGGAGTCGATAGGGGAGAGGACAACCGCCTTTGTGTTGAGGGGAGATCCGGTGACGCAGCAGACTGCTACGACGTGTCCGAGTTGCGGCTCGGTGTTCAGTGCCACGCCGACGAAGACGTTCTTCACCCTCAAGCGTTTCAAGTGCTCTGAGTGCGGTGTTCAATTCCTTCAGCCGTTGTCATCAAAGGCCCGAATGGTGTATCGGGTGCTGGCGGTCTGGATGGCCATTGCCAGCGTTTACATCATCTCTCAGGGAGCCATTCCGATCCCCGGCCTGCTTGGCGTCTTGGCCGTCGGTGCCTTGAGCCAGGACGCAAGCGCCCGCAAGGCGATGCAAGCGACTCGCGCCTAACACCGCGCGTCCCGAGCAGGACTTTCTTCGAACCCTGATACTCGACGTCACCCATGGCAGTCGGGGGGGTGGGTGCACGCGATGAGCCGCCCGAGCGCGCGCGGGCGGCTCATCGCTGCAGGTCTTAGGAGTTGGGAACGGTCTCGAACGCGTTGCCGCCAATGACAAGCATCTCGCCCGCGCGCAGAACGTTTCGGTTCGGGTTGGTCCCGATGCCGTCCCAGTGGTCGGCGCTCATCTGCAGGTACAGATCGACGGTGTGGGTCCCGATGGGTTGGGGCGGGTTGGCCGGTATCAATCCGATGATGAGATTCTTTTCGTCACCGAACGGACTCCGCCCACTGCCGAAGTCGCTCCAATGCCAGATGATCACCGCGTTGTTGTCGCTCTCGTAGCGATGTAGGTATACCCGTTCGTGGGTGGTGCCCGGATCGACGACGACTTTGATCGTGGCCTTGGACAGGAAATCGTCCATAGGAGTGGCACCCTGGGGAACGTACCCGCGCGGGTAACGCGCCGGCCCAGGGCTCACAGCCCAGAAGGCGATACAGCCGCGCCCAAGGATCCACCGCTCGCCTGCCTCAACCGTGGGGCAGTAGCGTGGATGGACGAACGCTTCTGTTCTGCCGGTGACCTCATTGAGGTCGATCAACTCGCCATCTTGGGCTCCGCCGAAGGGCGTGAGACAGTGGTTCTCTCCGCCTGCGTCCGCCTGCGCCTGGAAAGGAAAGGCGATGGCCGACACCAGCGTAATGAAGATGCAGACAGCAGTTCGCTTCATGATTGCCTCCTCCTGTACAGGTCAGCGCTTCGTCACTCGATCAGGTCCACTCCCAGTTGACGCGCCTGACATGCCGCACGTGGCGTTTACTTGTGGCGCCAAGGCCAACATTACGGATGGGGCACCCAGGAGTCCAATACATATTTCTGATAACTGCTATAAGTATTACTCATGTATGTGGAGCCTCGACTCCGAGCGTTCGCAGCGGTCGCTCGCGCCGGCTCGCTCACCCGCGCGGCAGCCGATCTCCGGTTGAGTCAACCGGCGATCTCGAAACACATCTCCGCACTTGAGAAGGAAATAGGTCGTCCACTGTTCATCCGTCGTGCGCGTGGGGTTGTGCTCACAACGACGGGGCAGCAACTGGCGGATTATGTGCTGCGCGCGGAGGCGCTGTTAGCGAATGCGAAGCGGTCGATGGCATCGGGAGGAGAGCTCGAGACCGGAACCTTGTCGGTCGCCGCTTCTGGGATCCCCGGGACCTATCTTCTGCCCGGCTTGCTCGCAGAGTTCCGCCGCGACTACCCGGGGGTGGAGATCGCGTTCGAGATCTCGACGTCCGGAGGTGCGCTCGAACTCGTCCGTGCACACCGCGTCGAGGTCGCGATCGTCGGGGGTATGACCGTACCGCCCGAGTTGGACAGCGAACCGCTCATCGATGACGAAGTCGTCCTGGTCGGACCTCCATCACTCGCGAAACGACGCCTCCGTCCGAAAGATCTAGAGGGCTTCACGTGGATCTCACGCGAGGAAGGCTCCTCCACGCGCGCAGTCGTGGAGGCGGCGAGGTGGCAGATCGGGCTACATCCTGTTCGCACGCTCGAACTTCCGTCGTGGGAGGCGGTGAAGATAGCAGTAGCGCGAGAGGGAGGTATCGCCGCGTGTAGCATGCTTGCCCTGCGTCTCGAGTTGAAGACGAGGCGCCTCGCGATCCTGGATGTGCCCCGCTGGCGACTCGCCCGAACCATCTCCGCGGTGAGAGCGCGCGGCGTGCCTTTGACCCCACCTGCCGAAGTCTTTCTGTCCCTACTGCATCAGATGGCGCGAGGAGGGCGTTACTGACTACGTCTTACGTCGAAACGGTTCCTCGTGAGGACGTCCGCTTCCGTTTCGCTGCGGTTGCGCCCGCCCCGGTCTTGACAGGCAGCAGCTCGGTCGAGCCTTCGATGTCGGTGAACAGGAACGTGACGGTTCCGGAAGGAAGCTTGTTGGCCGATCCCGCCATCAGGCACACAGTAGAACACATCGGAGGTCGCGAAGCTCATCGATGACCTTATCACTGGTACCGTGGCGTCCGTTCCTGGTCCAGAGGGGCCGGCACCGTTATGAGCAATCTTGATGGCGACAAAGTCTCGGCGCTCGCCTACTGCGAAGGAACGCCCCTACGGAACGAGATCGAAGCGCGCGACGCGTCGCGGCTCGGCGCGGCCACAGACGTCGCGGAGGAAGCCATCGCGCAGCGATTCGGCCGAGTCAACGTAGACGGGAAGATACAGGCGCACATCGTTACCATCGAGCGCTGACCCGGCTCGATCGGCTGACAACGGGTTTTCACATAGCGTGCCCCCGGCAGGAATCGAACCTGCATCTCCCGCTTAGGAGGCGGGTGCGCTGTCCATTGGGCTACGGGGGCGGGGGATGGCGAAAACCTGGGCGAAAACCTCGACCGGGATCGGCGTCCTCCTTGGTGCGGGTCCAATTTACCGGAGGTGGTCGCTCGGCCGGCGTCTTTCGACGTTTGAGGCTGCGATCCCGCGGGTCAGAGCAGCCGTTAGCCCGTGGGTGCGGGTATTTGGCTTTTAGGCTGCGGTGGGCTGGTCTTCGAGCCGCCGGCGATGACGGTGAAGCGCAAGGCTGTTCGTCATCAACGCGAACCCGAGCAAGTTCGTGAGCTGCCGCTCATGGCCGAGGCTATGCGCGCGCCCCAAGTAGAGAGAGTCATCGAGTCCGCGGTTGATGGACTCGGCATCGTTGCGGCGACCAAATAGAGCGGGGAAGTCGCGATCAGTTTGCGCGATGACGCGAACATTCTCGCTTCGATTGAAGCCGCGGCTTCTGTCTTCGTCGGTCGTATCCAAACGCACGACGACGGTCGCGTCGCCATAGCTCTTCGGCAGTCGGTATTCGTTGTACCAGCGAAATTGACCGACCTTATCCGGCGTGCGGTGCGTCTTGATGCGCCTGAGTTCCGTGAACGTGAGCTCGCCGCGATCATTGAGCTCTCCGATGCCAATCGCACCCCCACGTGCGTAGAGACGAACGCGCTTCGTTGAACCGTCCGGAAGGCGTACCTGCTTGTCTTCGACGTGGGCACTCTTTGGCACTCGCTTGCGATGGCCTTCGGAGCCGCGTAGCACGGCTGCTGCGGCGACACGATTGATTGGGATCAGTCCCAGACGATGGAGAATCTCTTGGTGGTGAACGCCTCTGAGTGCTGTGTCGTAAACGATCGCCTGCACGCCGGGCAGCAGCGGTGCCAGTCGATGGAAGCATTCCATCGCAGCTTTGGTTTCTCCACCGGGCTTTGGCACCCATTCGACGTCGAGGATCATTCGCCC
>JBKKBA010000180.1:0-9320 GCA_046714275.1 Actinomycetota bacterium | reverse complement strand
AAGTTGCGGATCGAACGGTTGCCGTTGCGCTTCGGGTCAATGCTCCAGGTCTGGAAGCCACCCTGCTGCCCGCCGCCGACCTTCCTGTCGCTGATCTTGAACTCCGTTTCGCCGCAGTCGGGCTGCAGCCAGTCCTCCTCGGTGATAAGCACGGTTTTTGAGTCCAGCCTCATGGAGTTGTGATGGATGAACTGGTTGAAGGCTTTGTTGTCCTGATAGCTGATCCACTTGAGTGCCTTGGGCTTGAGCGGGTTCCGAACATCGATCATCGCGGTGCCGGCTCGGCCCGTGACCCAAGCGTAGCCCCACGGATCGATGTTGACGTCGTGAATCGAGCCCTTGGACTGCAGGACCTTCGGGGAAAGGATGGTGGCGATCTTCGGCGCCGTTGGGTCCTTCAGATCAACGACGAAGATCGATCCGTCGCCCGCGCCGGTAACGTAGGCATAGCGCTTGCAGTCGGCGACGCAACTGGTGATGTGGCCGGGTCCGCGGGGCGCTTGGGCACCGGTGCCGATCGATTTTGGAAGCGTGAGCTGCCCGACCAGCATCGGCAGACTGGGGTTTTCCCACGACACAACGTAGAGCTTGTCGCCCAAGCCGGCGTTCTCTGAGATCGTGTCCATTGAGATGAGCAGGAGTTTGCGGCTGACGGAGACATCCACGTCTTCGTTCTCTGCATGCGGCAACGGCAGCACGCCGGTCAGGACGGGAATCTCGGGATTCTGAACGTCGTAGATGCGGACGCCGGAGTTGGGGCCGGTTTCGAAGAAGGCCTGCGAAGAAACCGTCGCAAAGAAATAGCCGGCCGCGAACCGGCCGCCGGTCATGCCCGGGTCCGGGAGGTTGGCCAGCAGCTCGATGTTGTCGCTGGCAAGCGCACCGATGCCGGCGGGGGCGACGGGAATGCCGGCCGTCTTGGCTGTGGCCGGTCCGACCAAAGCGGTGGCAGCAAACAAAATCGCGGCCAAAAGAACCCGAATGCGACTCATGTGGCAAGAGTACGTGGTGCCCGGTTCTGTCGCCAGCCCTCGCGGTACCTTCGGGAGGGAACTTCTGGGTTTAGGCGCGGATCCGGGCCGGGCGCAGCAGCGTTGCGGCGGCGGCAAACAGCATCAGCCCCGCGAAGCCCAGAACCAACTGGTTGCCGTCCATGCTGAAGCCCCCGAACGTTCGTGGCGTCTGACCCAAGGCTCGCGCGGCCCACGCCGAAACGAGTCCCATCAGAACCGCTCCGGCGCGCAGGACGGAATGCGCCAGCCCGAACGCCCGGCCGCGAAGAGAATCCCGCACGCGATCCTGCAGGATGGTCACACCGCCAAGGAAGGTCGCGACGAATGCTCCTCCAAAAAGGAACGACATGCCCAGCCCGACGGCGGTGGACGGAAAGAGCGCCATGGCCACCAGAATGAAACCCATGATGCCGACACCGCCGTGGAAGACCTTGTGCAACGATCCGCGGAATCGCTGCAGGGACACGACACCGGTGACGGCTCCGGCGCAGAACAGAACCAGCAGTGCCGAGTACGCATTCGGACCGGCGTGCAGCGTTCCCCGCACGTACGCAAGTCCAAGAGTGATGACGGCCCCGCCACCGGTCGCCGCGACCGCGGCTCCCAGTCCGACGCGACGCAGAATCGCGTCCTCACGGAAGACCTGTCGAAGCGCCTTCAATCCTTCTCGGAACGAAACCTTTTCGCGGACGATGTCCGTGCCTCCGGCGGCAGCGTGTGCGCTGACGCGACCGACGATCAGCGTTGCGACCGCAAGCGCCGCGCCGGCGCCGGCCAGGGCGATCGTCACCGCGTGTTTTCCGGCCAGGCCCGCAAGAGCGAACAGGCCCGACCCGACCGGCATCATGCCGAACGCGCTGGCCATCGAGATCGCGTTCGCGGCCGGAAGGGTCTCCTTCGGGCACAGACGCGGCAGCGTCGCGTCGCGAGCCGTCGCGTAACAGATCGCGCCGATCTCGGCGACGAACGCAAGCACCAGCACCGGCGCAGTCCCGGCGACCAGCGGAAGCGAGCCGTACACAATGGCTCGACCGGCGTTGCACGCCACCATGACGCGTTTGCGGTCCAGACGATCGACGACCTGACCCAGCAGAGTCCCAAGCACGGCCGCAGGAAGAATCCGGAAGACCAGAACCAGACCAGATGCGACGGCGGACTGGGTTCGCGCCCAAACCAACGCGATCAGCGCCATGGTGGCCAGCCATTCGCCCAGACCCGCCAGAAGCTGGCTGGCGCACAGACTGCGGAAATCGCGGCTGCGCATCAGGGTACGAACGGGGCCAAGTCGGGTCTGAACACTCATGAATATCCTCATCGATCCCCGCGGGACGGGCCGCGGAACACGCTTCCCCTTACATCGGCGTGAACCGCCGAACCGTTGAGGGAAGCTCTCCCGATCACCCAAAACGAGTCATGGGCGATCCCATTCGCCCCGGCCGCCGGTCTGAAAAAGGAAAAATCGAAACCGTGCCCGCTGTGTGCAGAAATGCGCAGACGGACGCCGCCGCAGGGGTGAGAATCCGCCGGGAAGACCAGAAGAAGGGTCTGCCCAGGCAGGAGCAAGCAATGTCCGCGGAGAAGTCCGTTTAAGACCACAATCGGCTGAGGGGGATCGATGAAACGCTTGTTTGGCGGGATCGCAGCAGCAGCGGCACTTGCCCTGGCGGCGCTGCCGTCGGGCGCCGGGCAGCACTTCGGGCTTCAAGGCGGCGATGTGCTGACGTTTGGTGGCAGCGCGGCGATGGCGGCCGTCCAAGGGCCGGTCGTGGCGCGTTCCTACGTTACCGGCTACTTCGCCATGACCCTAGACATTGACAAGCAAGACGGAGACCCCTCGATCGCGACCCTATCGGGGTGCATCCAAGTTCAGATGCCGACCGGCAGCGACTTCGGGTGCGTGCGCCAGCTCCGCGTCCCGATGACAATGCCCGATCCCACGATGAGCCGGGCTTCGGTCAGCGTCTCGGTTCCGTCAACGATCTACCGCAAGCCGATTCATGTCGAGCTGAAGTTTCAGGCGGACGCAGGCACTCCAACCCCTGAGCTGAGTGTTGCAGTCGAGCCGCCGAACTACCCCGACTTCCGCGCGGTCTTCACCGGCGGGCTCTCGCGCCGCGGCTTCGTATCGGGAACGGTGTACTCGGAAGGGCTGGGATCCGGTGACGACATCGACCCGGCAACGGGCGGCAAGTTGCTGCGCGGAGCGGTGCTGACGGCCTGCAACTACCAGGGCGCCGTCTGCCCGTAGCCGTTATCGAAAAACGTTGAGGCCCCGTGGCGATCACGGGGCCTCACGCTTTTCCGACGATTGTTTCGACGGGTGCTACTTCGTCGCGCTTTCGACGGCACCCAGCGCGGCATGTGCAGCAGCAAGGCGAGCCACGGGCACGCGGAACGGCGAGCAGGAGACGTAGTCCAGCTCGATCTCCGCGCAGAAGGCGATCGACTCGGGATCGCCGCCGTGCTCGCCGCAGATGCCAACCTTCAGGCCGGGACGCGCCGCACGGCCGGCTTCGGTCGCCATGCGCACCAACTCGCCGACACCGTCGCGATCGATGGTGGTGAACGGATCGACCTTCAGAATCCCCTGTGTCACATACACGTCCAGGATTCTGGCCACGTCGTCGCGGCTGAATCCGAACGTCGTCTGCGTCAGGTCGTTCGTGCCGAACGAGAAGAACTCGGCCGTCTGGGCGATCTCGCCGGCAATCAGTGCGGCGCGCGGCAGCTCGATCATGGTGCCGATCAGGTACTTCACCTTCACACCGCGCCGCTTGATCACCTCTTTGCACACACCCGACGCTTCCGCGTAGCTGCGGCGAATCTCTTCGCCGATGCTGACCAGCGGGATCATGATCTCCACGACGGGGTTCTTGCCTTCCGCCTTCAGATCGCAGGCGGCCTCCATGATCGCGCGCACCTGCATCGCGTACAGGCCGCGCTTCATCACGCCCAGGCGCACCCCGCGCATGCCCAGCATCGGATTCGACTCGTGCAGGCGCTCGACGGCGCGCAGAACATTCCGCTTGTCGTCGGGGACGGCCATGCCCTTGGCTTCCAACTGCGCGATCTCGACGGCCAGCGCGACGCGGTCGGGAAGGAACTCGTGCAGCGGAGGATCCAGCAGCCGGATCGTGACCGGCAGCCCGTCCATCGCCCCAAGGATCCCCTTGAAGTCCTGCCGTTGCAGCGGCAGCAGCGCGTCCAGCGCCGCCTGCTCTTCGGCTTCGCTTCCGGCAAGGATCAGCCGCTCGACCAAGTCGCTGCGATCGCCTAAGAACATGTGCTCGGTGCGAGCCAGGCCGATGCCCTGCGCGCCGAACTCGCGCGCCTTGGCCGCGTCTTCGGGTGAGTCGGCGTTGGCGCGGATCTTCAGCGTGCGGATCTTGTCTGCCCACGACAGCAACGTCGAAAACTCTTCCGAGATCGTGGACTCTTTCAGCGGGACCTCGCCCAGGAACACCTTGCCGGTCGAGCCGTCGATCGAGATGAGATCGCCTTCGCGGACGGTGGTGTCGCCGACGCGGAACAGGTTGCGCTCCAGGTCCACCTCCAGCGCGTCGGCGCCGCACACGCACGGCTTTCCCATCCCGCGCGCGACGACCGCGGCGTGGCTGGTCTTGCCGCCGCGGCTGGTCAGAATTCCCTGCGCGGCGATCATGCCGTTCAGATCGTCGGGGTTGGTCTCACGGCGAACCAGGATGACCTTGGCCCCGGTGGCGGCGCGCTGTTCGGCACGGTCGGCGTCGAAGACCGCAAGCCCGACGGCGGCGCCCGGCGACGCGTTCAATCCCTTCGCCAGCGTCGTGCCGGTGAAGCGCTGCTCGTCCACCTGCGGGTGCAGCAGCATGTCGATCTGTTCGGGAGTGACGCGTCGGACGGCTTCGATCTGGTCGATCAACCGCTCCTTGCGCATCTCGACGGCCAGGCGAACGGCCGCGGCGGCGGTGCGCTTTCCCACGCGCGTCTGCAGCATCCACAACCGGCTGCGCTCGATCGTGAACTCGATGTCGCACATGTCGCGGTAGTGGCGCTCCAGCTTGTTCAAGATCCCCTGAAGCTGCTTGTAGGCCTTCGGGTTGATGCGCTCAAGATCGGCCAAGGGAAGCGTGTTGCGGATGCCGGCGACGACATCTTCCCCCTGGGCATTCTCTAGGTAGTCGCCGTACGGACCGGGCGCGCCGGTGGCGGGGGCGCGCGTGAAGGCGACCCCGGTTCCCGAGTCCTCGCCCATGTTGCCGTAGACCATCGCGACGACGTTGACGGCCGTGCCCAAGTCGTCGGAGATGCGCTCTTGCCGGCGGTAGAGGCGCGCGCGATCGCCGTTCCAGGAATCGAACACCGCGCGCACCGACAGCTCCAGTTGCTTGCGCGGATCGTTCGGGAACGAGTGGCCGGTCTCTTCCTTCACGATGCGCTTGAAGTCCTCCACGATCTGACGGAGGTCGTCGGCATCAAGGCCGGTGTCGGCGTCCACGCCCTTGGTCTTCTTGGCGTCGTCCAGCTCGTGCTCGAAGCGCTCGCCGTCTGCGCCCATCACGATCCGCCCGAACATCTGGATGAAGCGGCGGTAGGCGTCCCAGGCGAAGCGCGGGTTCCTCGACACGCGCGCCAGTCCCTGGACGCTCTGGTCGTTCAAGCCCAGATTCAGAACCGTGTCCATCATGCCGGGCATCGAAAACTTCGCGCCCGACCGCACCGAGACCAGCAGCGGGTCGTCGGGATCGCCCAGCTCGCGACCCATGACTTTCTCCAGCTTGCGCAGATGCTTTTCAACCTGGGCCATCAGCCCGGCCGGGATGTCGCCGTCGCGCATGTAGGAGCGGCAGGCTTCGGTCGTGATCGTGAAGCCGGGGGGCACGGGCAGGCCAAGCTTGGTCATCTCGCCCAAGTTCGCGCCCTTGCCGCCCAATAAGTCCTTCATCTCCTTGCCGCCTTCGGCGAAGTCGTAGACCAGCTTTCCGGCGCGCGGCTTGAGGGGACGCGTGGTTGATTTCGGGCGGGTGGTTGATTTCGGGCGGCGCGTGGTTGGCTTGGGGCGCGTGGTTGGCTTGGAGTTGCGCGCGGTTGCCTTGGCTCGCGCTGTGCTCTTGGGGCGGCTTCGCGCGGTTACCTTGGCTCGCATTGTGGTCTTGGGGCGGCTTCGCGCGGTTGCCTTGGCTCGCGTAGGGGTCTTCACAGACGTACCGGACTTGCGCGCGCTTGCCATAAGAATCCCTCCAGTCGGCCGAACCTCTCCACCATACCCACCAGGGCATCCCCGCCGCTTGCCGCGTCCAAGAAGGGCTCCGAGCACGACTCGACGGACTACGTCGAATGGGATTCGGCGAAGCGTGTCGCGCTTCCGAACCTCAAGCCCTCCCAGCAGACGATCTCCTTGCGACTACCCGGAATGATGCTGGCCGAACTCAAGGGTTTGGCGAACAAGCGCGACGTGCCATACCAGTCGCTTCTTAAGATGTTCCTGGCCGAGCGCATCGAGCAAGAGAGCCGGCGATCGCGTGCCGTCTAGCTTGCGGACTCAGCCGGTGCGCCGACGTTACCAGCGAGCCAGGGCCAAACGAAGCTCAGGTATTTTCATGCCGGTAGAATGGCCCCATGAAGACTGAGTACAAGGCAGTAGTGAAACAGGATGGACCCTGGTGGATCGGCTGGGTCGAAGAGATTCCGGGCGTCAATTCACAGGGTGAGACACGCGACGAACTCATGGCAAATCTCACCTCGGCCCTTGCGGAGGCGCTTGAGCTGAACCGCCAGTCGGCGCGGAGCGCCGCGGGTGACGGGTTCGAAGAAGTCACCATCTCAACGTGAAGCGCCGCGCCTTCCTTGCGCACCTTCGACTCAACGGTTGCGAGCTCATCCGTGAAGGCGCGAGACACTCGTGGTGGGGTCACACAACGACGGGTTCTCGGTCGGCCGTACCTCGGCACACGGAAATCAGCGACCTGCTGTGCCGAAAGATTTGCAGAGATCTGGGGATCCCGGCTCCGTGACCCTGGCTGTTGGAATTGAGCGCCGGCCGATCGTGACGGCTCGATTGGTGCTGGAGCCGTTCGACGCGCACCATGCCGACGGATGCTGGGCCGCCGTGGAAGTTTCGCTTCCCGAACTGCGCCCGTGGCTGATCTGGACGAAGGACGCATCCCCGCAGATGCAGCGTGAATTCGCCGAGTCGCGAGCGGAAACGTGGAGGTCCGGTCACGCGTTCACGTTTGCGATCCTGCACGACGGCCTCTTCGCCGGAGCCTGCGGAACGCAGATCTACAACCCCGGACTCCCGGACGGCGAGATCGGCTACTGGCTTCGAAGCGACTGCGCCGGCAAGGGTTATGCGACCGAAGCGACGCGCGCGGTGCGGGACTTTTCCTTCGACATCGCCGGACGGCACCGGCTGAGCCTGCGCGCCGGAGTCGACAACATCGCCAGTCAAAGAGTCGCGGAGAAATCAGGATTTCAGCGGGAAGGCATCATGCGGGACGGGGGTCACGGCGCCGGCGCCGCCTACGACTGCTACCTCTACGGCATGCTGGCAACCGACGCCCGGCCGTAGGCCATCCCGTGGACTGGCCCCGTGGACTGGCCCCGTAGGCCATCCCGTGGACTGGTCGGTCATCCACCACCAAGACGTGGTGTCAGCCCCCCTGTTGCGATCTGTCGCCGCTGCTAGGGTCGCGCCGTTATGAGCGATGTGATTGAGATCACCGGGCTTCGGAAGGAGTATCGCCGCTTCCGTGGCACTTCGACCGTTGCCGTCGAGGGCCTTGATCTGGCCGTCCCCCAAGGCGGCGTCTTCGGATTCCTGGGGCCAAACGGCTCCGGCAAGACGACAACGATCCGCTGCCTGCTGGGGCTGATCCGGCCCTCCGCGGGATCGCTGCGAGTCTTGGGGGCGCCGACCGACACTGGCCTGCCCGGCGTCATCGGCCGCGTCGGAGCCATCGTGGAAACACCGTCGCTCTTCCCAACGTTCACCGGACGACGCAACCTTGAGCTTCTGGGCCGCATGCAAGGCGTCGGCAAGCAGGCCGTGCAGGCGACCCTGGAACGCGTCGGACTTGCCGATCGTGCCGACGACATCGTCAAGCACTATTCCTTGGGCATGAAGCAGCGCTTAGGCATCGGATCGGCGCTGTTGAAAGACCCGGAGCTTTTGATCCTGGACGAGCCGGCCAACGGCTTGGATCCAGCCGGCATCAAGGAAGTGCGGGACCTGATGAGCGCGCTAGCCGTGGAAGGAAGAACCGTTTTCGTCTCCAGCCACATCCTGTCCGAGGTGCAGCAAACGTGCGATCGCGTCGCGATTCTTGCGCGCGGGCGCTGCGTGGCGACCGGCGGTGTGGATGAGGTGCTGTCGGCCGGACGGGCCGCCGGCGTCGTGGTGCGCGTCGAGGATCCGGTGCGCGCCGCCGACATCTTGAGCGCGGCGGGAATCCCTGCCGAAGCGTACGGCGATCTGGTGCGTGCGCAGATCGATCCGCTGGAGGCTTCCGAAGTGACGAAAGCGTTGGCGTCCAAGCGCATGTACTTGCGCGAACTGCGGCCCGACGAGGTGGACCTGGAGACCGTCTTCTTGGAACTGACGGCCGACCTGCCGCTACCGTCCGACCAGCCCCCGGGGGTGCCGTCGTGAAAAACCTATTGGCTTCCGAACTTCGCCGTGCGATGTCGCGCAGGATCGTGCGCCTGGTCGCCACGGTATGCGTCCTGGGCATCTTGATCGCCGGAGTAACCGCTCTCGCAAAGTCGCATCGGGTCGCAGACCGGGCGGGACTTGCCAATGAGCAGCGCGTCTTCGCGGAGCGGCTCCAGGCGTGCATCGACGGCAAGATCGATGTTCCGGTCGATCCAGAGGGCAGCCGCGAGGATTTCTGCCGGTACTCGGGCATCTTGCAGGCGCCCCAGAACCCCGAATTCAGCATCTTGAAGCTAAGCGACATCTTGAAGGGCACCACGGTCCCAGCGGTGCTGATCGTTTTCTTGCTGGGCGCGTCGCTGATCGGCGCGGAATGGCGCGCGAATACGGTGACCACGTCTCTCACGTGGGAAACGAACCGCGTCAAGCTGTTCCTGGCCAAGCTGGGGGCCGCCGTCATCGTGTGCGTGGGGCTGGCGATCGCCCTTCAAGTGTTGCTATCGCTGGCCCTAGTACCGGCCGCGGCCCTACGCGGATCGACCGCCGGTGTCGGCGGGGCGTTCTTCAAGTCTGTCGGCGGCGTGCTGCTGCGCGACATGCTGATCCTGGCCACGGCGACCTCGCTTGGATTCGCCATCGGGGCGACCGGCCGCAACACGGCGGCATCGCTGGGC
>JBKKBA010000179.1:0-11905 GCA_046714275.1 Actinomycetota bacterium | reverse complement strand
GATGCGAGCCGCGCGGCGCGCGAAGGCCAGGCGTGACAGCGCGGCGCCGGGCGCATGCGCGCTGATCGTGCGGAGCGTCACGCCGTCGATCTCGCCGTCGTGCTCGGTGCAGTAGGCGACGACGTCGTGACCGCGCTGGGCCAGCCGCGAAAGGATGTTGTGCGCGATCAGAGCTTCGCCGTGCGGACGGCGGTCCGAAACGATCCCGGCGCTGACGACGAGCACCTTCATGCCTGGATCAGCTCCTTCGCCCACGCGACGGTCGCCGCGATGCCATCGGGCAGATCCGTGGCCGGCTGATAGCCGATCGATCGCAGCCGGTCGATGCTTGCCAGCCACTTGTTCGGATCGCCGGGACGCACCGACCCGGTCCAAGCGACCTGAGGGCTTTCACCCAAGGCTGCCGCGATCAAGCCGATGAGATCACCCGTGGACACGCCGGCGCCGGACGCGACGTTGTAGACCTCGCCTCGCATCGGGGCCGCGTCCACGATCGTCGTGAGTGCCCGGACGACATCGCCGACGAAGACGAAGTCCCGGATCTGCGTGCCGTCGCCGAACGCTTCGATGCGCTGCGGGGTCGCGACGATCTTGCGGGCCACATCGAAGATGATCTGCTTGCGCTGGCGCGGTCCGTAGACGCTGAACAGCCGGGCCGACGCGGTTCGCATCCCGTACAGGTCGGCGAACAGCCGCACTTCTTGCTCGGCCGTGTACTTGTGCAGCCCGTAGGGCGAGACCGGCTGGATCAGATGGTCTTCGGTGATCGGCAGCGTTTCGGGTTCGCCGTAGACGGCGGCCGAGGACGTGTAGACGACTCGTGGGCCACCGCCGGAGCGACGGACGGCATCCAGCAGACGCAACGTCGCTTCGGCCGTCATCCGAAAGTCGTAGATCGGGTCCTCGACCGAGGGCGGCACGTAGGCGGTGCCGGCCAGATGGAACACGGTGTCGAAGCCGCCGGCGCCGATCAGCGCGGCCAGGTCGGTGGAGAGCACGTCGCCTTCCTCGAACCGGATCCGGCCGATCACCGCATCCAAGTTGGAAAGGTTGCCCCCGCGCAGATCGTCCAGCACGGTGACTTCGTCGCCGCGGGCGACCAGCGCCTCGACCAGATGGCTTCCGATGAAACCAGCTCCGCCCGTCACCAGCACGTTCATGGGCGGGACTCCTTCCGGCAGATCACCTGGACGTTGGCGCCGCTTGGAACCAGGTGGCGGATCGACTCGACGCGCATGCCGCTTGCGCGCGCGGCACCGCGGATCTCGGAGATGAGCACACGCGAGCCGTGCCACGCCGGAGCGTCAAGGTCCTGCGGAGGCGGTGTGCGGCGACGACGGATCGCGGCGACCGTTTCGCGCGCGGCGCGTTCGGCGCGGCCCAGCAGCGGGTCGGTGCGACGGCACGAGCGAAGCTGGAACCCCAGCGCGCCGCCCGCCGCCAGCACGCGGCCGGCTTCGCGGATGTAGCGCAGCGTGATGCGTCGGTCGGGGATGTGGTGGAAGACCTGCATCGACAGAACGAAGTCGACGGTGCCGTCGCCCAGCGGGATCGTGCCGTCACCGGAGGTAGACGCGATGGAAACGCCGGGAATGCCGCGAAGGTTCTGCTGCGCCAGCGAGACCATCTTGGGAGAGACGTCGTAGCCGTGGACGGCCTTGAAGCGCGACGCCAGCGATCGCGTCAGGCGGCCGACACCACAACCGATCTCGGCTGCGACCGCGCCGCCGTCGCATCGCGCGTCGGCAAGCACGCGCGCGACCTCCTCTTCCCCGGTGCGCCAGAAATGCTCTTCGTCAGGCGACGCAAAGTCCAGGATGGTCGTGACGTACCAAAGCGGGTTGTCGTGCGCCTTCTGATCCCAGAAAGCGCGCATGCTGTTCAGTTCGCTCATCGGCCGGTCGCCCCTTCATCCACCCAGGACCGGCTGGCCCGGGCGGCGGAGTCACGCGAGAGTCGCGTAGAGCGTCTCGTGCTGCGCAACCACCGTTGCCGGCTCGTACCGGGCCGCAACCTTCGCGGCACCGGCGCGTCCCATCGCGCGCATGCGCTCCGGGCCGGCAAGAGCCTCTTCGACCGCCTTCGCGACCGATGAAGCGTCGCCTTCGCAAAGGAGTCCGTCCTTCGCATCGGCAACGAGGTCTCGCGTGAACCTTCCACGGGCTACAACGACCGGAGTTTCCATTCGCCACGCTTCCAGGATCGAAACCGGAAGGATCTCCGAGACAGACGGCAAACATAGGACATCCGCGGCAGCCAGCCAGCCCCATTTCTCCGGTTCGCCGACTTTTCCGGCGCGGATGATTCTGGGGTCCCCGGCGGTCGCGAAGTCCATGTCGGAATCGGGCGTCTCAGGACCGACGAACGCAAAGCGGACGCCGTCGCCGGGGATCATCGGAATGGCATCCAGCAGCGCCCGGTACTTGTAGCGGCGCTTGACGCCCAGGCAGAGCACCAGCGGACCGCCGATCCCGTGGCGGGCCCGCACGTCGCCGGCAGATGCCGCGCCGGCGGGGCATGCCGGGGCGGCGACCGGGATCACGTGGACCCAAGAGGGATCGACCCCCAGCGAGGCGTAGAAGTCCGCCTCGGACGGCAGCAGGGCGATAACGGCGCGGGCATCCCGATAGAGCCGCGCGTTGAGCGGGTCGTCGCCCCAGTGGCCGGGGTGCGCGAAGGGGGTGACCACAAACGGAAGCTTGAGGTCCTGCGCAGCGCGCAGCGCGGCGTGCATCAGCGGCTCGCCGCCCCACGCGTGCACCAGGTCGGAGCCGGCCATCTGACGTCGCAGTCCGGGCGCGGTTCGCCAGACGATCAGCGGACGTCCGATCCGGCGCATCCGGTCGTAGCCCAGCCGGTCGGCGCCGCGGACGGCCGCAAGCCGCACCGGGCTCATCAGCGCACGATCCAGCGTAGTCAGGGGGATGGGGCTCGTTTCAAAGCCGTTCCGGCCGAAGGGAGGAAAGGACTGTGCGTCGATGGTGGTGTTCGTGCGGGTGAACGGCGCGTCGTCGATGCGCGCGGCCCACACGCGTAACGCGTGACCGCGGTCGGCCAGGCCGGATGCGACGCCGTCCAGATGCGCCTCGATACCGCCCGACCGCGGACGGGCGCTGCGTGAGACGTAGGCAAGCTTCATGGGTCTGTTACCGTGAGGCTACGACAATGCGCGCGGAAGAGTTGCCATTCGAGCTGGAGGATCGCACAGGCGGTCACCCTTGGATCGTTGCGATCGCCGTTGCCGGCGCGGTCGGGCTGCTGGCGCTGTTGATGCTCATCGCCGTCTATGCGTTGAACGTTGGAACGATCTGGTCGAAGTCATCGGCAAAGCCCGCTCACTTTTCGATCGGAAATCAAACGCGCTCCACGCTGGCCGTGCTGCTGAAAGACCAATCCGGCGTCAGCCGGCAGCTCACGCGCCTTGCGCCCGGCGGCAAGGTTCGCATCCCCGTCCGCGGTCGCTGCTTCAACGGCCTGCTGGTCGCGGTAGATGGGCGCGGCCGCGAGGTCGAGCTAAGGCCCGCGGGATGCGCCGGCGAAGCCTGGACGATCACCGGGTAGCGGTAGCGGCGCGCTTCTCCTCGTAGTGCGTGGCTGCGGCGTCTAGTTGCGGAAGGAAGGCCATGATGTCGTTGCGAGCTTGTTCGGCCGCGTCGTCCAGGCCTTCGATGCTCTCAAGCCCCCACTGTTTCAGAATGACGGGCACCAGGACCTGGCTGTGGTGGATCCGAAGATCGTAGATTCCGGCCTTCGCCATCCGAATCGCCTTCTCTCGGAACCCCGGCAGCTCCAATCCCGGCATCGTGAATCCCGTGACCTGACGCGCCATCGCGCACACGGTTGCCGACGGATCTGCTTCCAGAGCTGCGGCGGTCAGATCGCGGTAGAAGACGTAATGCAGGTTCTCGTCGACCGCGATGCGCGCCATCAGCTTCTCCGCAGCGGGATCCTCCGTGATCGCGCCGGTGTTCCGGTGCGAGATGCGCGTCGCCAGCTCTTGCAGCGTCACGTACACCAGCCCGTCGAGCGGCGTGAAGACGCCACCCGGGTAGTACCCGCGCGAGACGTGGTCCATCCGGGCGCGCTCCAGGGCGACGGGATCCACACCGCGCGTCACGGTCAGGAAATCGCGCATCGCGATCGAATGCCGGCCCTCTTCGGCCGTCCAGCGGCGGACCCATTCTCCCCACGGGCCTTCGCCGCCGAAGGTCTCCCAGATCGCCAGGTGGTAGTAGGGCAGGTTGTCTTCGGTGAGCAGGTTCAGCTCCAGCGCCGTTTTCGCGATGTCGGAGAGCCGGCTGTCCGCCGGATCCCATGGCTCGTTCTGGAAGCTGCGAGCTTCCTCCCAAGGCACGTAGTCGTGCGGGAACCACTCCTGGGCGGCCCCCATGTGGCGCTGAAGCATGGCCTCAACCACCGGTTCCAGATCTCGAAGCATGTCGGCAGGCGTCATGGTCGTGGTTGGCAAAGGGGGCCTCCTCCCGTTCAAATACTACGCGTCCGTAACTTACGTAAGCGTAGGTTACGTAAGCGTAGGATGATTGTCAAGACCGGGCGCACGGACCGAACCTTGCAGCCGAATCGAGCCCCCTCGATCAGGCAAGAACCACCCCGGAGGGTCTGAAGGCTGCGCTAGATTGGCGCCACTCATGCTGTCGATGCGCGATCTCATTCGCTTAGACGTCGGCCACTTCACGGCGCCGCCGGGCCATCCGCTTGCTCCGCGCGTAGTCGTCGTCCAGGCGTTCCTGGTCCGTCACCCAGCAGGGCTTCTGCTGTTCGACACGGGAATCGGCCAGGATCCCGAGACTGACGGCCACTACCGGATCATGCACCGGCGACTTCCCGATGCGCTGGCTGCAATCGGCGTCCGTATCGCGGATGTGAGGATCGTCGTCAACTGTCACCTTCACTTTGACCACGCCGGCGAGAACTTCCACTTCGCCGGTGTTCCGATCTTCGCGCAGCGCGCCGAGATCGAGGCAGCCGGCGGCGTGGATTACACGCTCGCGCCACTCGTGATCGATTTCCGCGGGGCGCACTTCGAAACGATCGACGGGGAGGCGGAACCCTGGGCCGGCCTGCGGATCATTCCGACGCCCGGGCACTCACCAGGTCATCAGTCGCTCCTCGTGGAGACTCGTGAAGGGCGAATATTGCTCGCCGGCCAGGCTTTCGATATGGCATCGGAGTACGCATCCGCCGAAGTCGCACGTCGTGTCGCCGAGGATGGCGAGCAAGACGTGCCCGTGCACCCCGAATGGATGCGAAGGATCAGCGAGCTTGACCCGCGCCGCGTCCTGTTCGCTCACGACCTCGCGGTATACGACGCACAGCCGCTCAACGCGTAAACCTGTAGCGATCCGTTCGCGCCACGCGCGGATATTGAGCACCTCCGCTCACTTTGCCGATCCGGGACACGCGCCTCGTCGGGAGCCATGCTCGGCGGGCCGCTTTCAACCATTGACATATCAACAAGGAATGTGAGAGGATGCCTCCGAAATGGCGCGACGTCGAACGAGCACTGCGAACCCAAGGGTTCGAACTGCGGCCGACGAAGTCCGGCGTCATGATTCTGGGGGCGAAGGGGCCGCCCGTAAACGTTCATCGCGATCCGTCGCCCGCCGCGATTCGCGAAATGCTTCGGCTGTTGACGAGTTGCTGCGGGTTCGAGTGGCCAAGGGAAAAGGAGCGATGAGGCCGTCAGTCGCTCGGGTATGGAGCGTCTGGGTTGAGGTTGCACTCGCCGGAAACGAAGTTCTCATCGATGACTTGCTCGAGGATCTGAAACAGTTCGCGCCGGTGATCACTCACGACGAGTTTCACGTCGGAGTCGGAGTGACGCTCGAGGCGAGAGACGCTCAGACCGCCGTGAACTGCGGCGTCGATACGGTGCTTCCCGCGCTACGAAGGACCGGTATAGAAGCCGAGTTCACAATCGAGCGCGTCGAGGCCGCCGACAGCAACCGAACCTCACGGGAGTTGGGTTCACGCGACTTCCCGCCAATGCTCGGAGCATCTGAGCTAGCCGTGTTGCTCAGCGTCAGCCGGCAGCGCGTTCATGAGCTGAGGGCGTCAGGACGGCTCCCCAAGCCGGTCGAGGTGCTCGCATCCGGCCCGATCTGGTCCAAGCCAACGATCGAGGCGTTCGTGAAGCGTTGGGACCGCTCCCCCGGTCGCCGCCGCAAAGACGACACGGCCTGACGGGGCCGACACGGTTTCGCCGGTGCGCGACGAGCGAGTACATCCGGCGCGCGTCTACATGCGGGGGTCGAAGCTGCGGAAGCGGATCATGCCGGCGACGGCCCAGAACGTCTGCACGAACGGCACCAGCGACGCCCGCACGATCGCGCCCGATGTGCGGGCGCGCAGCACGTGGGCGACGCGACGCAGCAGCCACAGCGCCAGCAAGCCCGACGGCACCACGGCGACCCACGCCTGCGCGACGATCGTCGCGGCCAGCGCGGCCAGCGCCAGCAGGTAATCGATGTAGGGCGCCGGGAAAGCCGGCACCACGGGGCGCAACAAACGGCGGTAGAGCGCGGGGTGCTTGCGGTACAGCAGCGGGTTGTAGAACCGCTTTCGGGCGTCGCGCCAGAACTTGACCGTTCCCTCCTGCAACACTAGGTGGTGCGCCAGCACCTCGGGCGCGAACTGGATCCGGCCGCCCCGCGCCAGAACGCCCAGCGCAACGTCGGAGTCTTCTAGGAACGCCATGCGGAACCGCTCGTCGAATCCACCCGCCAGCGCATCACGCCGGTAGATCATGTTGCAGGTCATGTAAAGGCCGCCGCGCTCGTTGTGCATCTGGTGCGTGAACGTGTCCGTCCGGCCCTTGGGAAGCGTGCGGCCTTCAACGCCCGCCAGCGTGGGATCGGCTTCCAGGCGCCGCACCGCCGACTCCAGCCAGTCGGGCGCCACTTCGACATCGGCATCGGTGAAGGCGACGATCGTCGATGCCGATGCGGCAAGGCCGGCGTTGCGCGCGGCTGCGGGACCGGCATGCTTGCGCTCGACCAAGCGGATCGCGCAGCGCGCCGAAGCCGCGAAGCGGCGAACCACATCGCGCGTGGTATCGGTGGAGCCGTCGTCGACGACGACGACCTCGAAGACGGCGGGCGGGAGCGTCTGGGCGTCGAGCGCCTTCAGACATCCTTCGATCAAGCGCTCGCCGTTCAATACCGGAACGATCACGGTCACCGTACGAGGCGCCGGAGCGGGAGGAGCAGACGACGAGGCACCGAGTGGGCGCTCGGTAAAAGTGCCCCGGCTCATGCTGCCGCCTCCCAGCTCCGGCGTGCTTGCTGATACATCTCAAGGACGCGCAGAACATGCGCGTCCAAGGTGAAGCTGCTTTCGACGCGGGCTCGCCCGGCGGAGCCCATGGCGGCCCGCAGCGGCGCGTCGTCCAGCAGAAGGCGGATCGCGGCGGCGAACGCTTCCACGTCGCGCGGCGGAACGGCAATTCCCGTCTGCTGCGGAACCAGCCATTCACGCACGCCACCGATGTCGGTGGCCACGACCGGCTTGCCGGCGGCCATCGCCTCCAACCCGACGATGCCGAAGGGCTCGGGCCAGGCGCTGGGAACGGCGACGATGCCGGCGGCCGCGTACCACGACGCCAATTCGCCGCGCTGCAGCCAGCCGAGCATCTGTACGCGATGCCGCGACGGAGCACCGGCAGCCTTGCGGCGGAGCGCATCCAGGTGGTGACCCGAACCGGCGATCGCCAGATGCAGCGGCGTTTCGATACGGCCGACGGCGTCGATCAGCAGATCGAAGCCCTTCTCTTTGGTCGCACGGCCGGTCGCAAACACCAACGGACGGTTGTCTTCCCGAGCCAAAGCCTGCGGAGCAGGCATCTCGGGACAGGGATACGGCGTCACCTGAATCGGCGCGCGGATTCCACTCTTGACCAGCGCATCGCGCATGAACGACGAGAACACCTGGATCTGAGGACCGTCCGCCGCGGCGCGATTGAGTCGCTTCCAGCGAAGATACGGCTGGAGCGTCGCGTTGGCCTTCAGGCTTCCGCAGTGCGCCGCGACGTTGAAGCCCAGGCACACCGGGCCGGGCGTGATGTCGCACGCTCGCCCCCACGCCGCCCAGTAGCGAGTCCCGGCCGGACAGTCCAGCCGATGGTCGTGCACGGCCGACACCACGGGGGCCAGGCGCGACAGCGCGCCCGGCAGCCAGGAAGCTTCGGCGTTGTGAACGTGGATGACATCGGGCGCGAACGCGGCGACGGCGCGGCGAACCTCGTCGGCTTCGGCGCGCGACGGCTGCGCGCCGAGCGAGGTGATCGCCGGCAGCAAGACCCCGCCGCGAACTTCGGCGCGCGCGTCGTCGGGGTCGAACCGGTAGGCCAATGCGACGTCGTGTCCGGCATCGCGCAGGCCCCGGCACAGCTCGGCAAGATACGCCTCGGTCCCGCCCTTCACCGAGCCGTAGCGTGCGACCTGAAGGATTCTCATGGCTTTCGCGCCAGCACCAGCATCTCATGGCCAATGTTGAGCCCCGTTGCGCGGCGGATCGATTCGGCGACGGCGACGTACGCGCGCTTGGCTCGATCGACCTTGGCGCTTTGCTGTCCTTCGGGGATCGAGCAATGGATGCGCACACCGGCAAAGCCGATGCCGCGCAGCACCTTCGGCATGCTCTGCGGGGTGAAGTGATTGATGTGCCCCATCCCCCCGATGACCACGCCTCGGCCACGGCCCAGCCGTTTCTTCCAGTTCTCCTTCGGGATCTGCATCCTCGCGTTCGGCACGGTCAGCACCATGTGACCGCCGGGCTTGAGAATGCGGAAGATCTCTTGCAGCGACTCCTTGGGATCGATGAGATGCTCGATTGTGTCGGTTGCGGCCACGGCGTCGAAGAAGTCGCCTTGTAGGTGGGCATCGCGCAGAAGGCCGGTGTGAACCTGGTATCCCAGGTCGTCGCGGGCATAACCCGAGGCGACCTTGTTCAGCTCGACTCCCCACGGCTCCCAGCCGCGCTTCGCCGCCACCTCCAGCAGAGTTCCGGTGAAGCAGCCGACATCAAGGATCCGCCCGGGCACGGGATGGCTGCGCATCAGGTAACCGATCACGTGCTCGAACACCCGCACGCGGGACTGCTGTCCGGACAGGTTGTATTCGATGTCGCTCATGTGCTGGTAACGCGCGTCCAGCACTTCTTGCGTGGGTCGCGGATTCGCGTACCAGAACCCGCACTGCGCGCACGCCACGACGTGCATCGGCAGGTCGGCAGGAAAGCGCCCGGTCAGCGGCGAGGACAGCTCCCCCATCGGCTCGGTGTGGACGGTCCGCGAGGGAGGACCGCCGCAGATCGGGCACGGCGCCCAGTACAGGCCGTCGGGGTACGCGGGCGCCGCGCTCATCGGCTCTCCTTCAAAAGGGTGAAGAACTCTTCAAGCGCCGCCGCGACGGCGGCCGGCGTGAAGCGTTCCTGCACCGCGGCTTTGCCGGCCAGCGCCAGTCGCGCTCGCTCCTGAGGCTGGGCTGCAAGCCGGGACAGCGCATCCGCCAGCGCGGCAGGATCGCGCTCGGCGACGACCAGGCCGCCGCCGGTGGCGCGTACCGTGTCGCCCAGCGCGCCGCAGTCGGTCGCAACAACCGCAACGCTCGCGGCGTTGGCCTCGATGACCACGCGTCCAAACTGTTCCTTCCAGGCCTTGGTGGCGTAGGAAGGCACCACCAGCACATCCATCGACGCGAACGCGGCGGCAATCGCCGCGTGCTCGATCGGGCCGGTGAAGGTGGCCCGCAGGTTCAGCGTCGCGGCCAGCTTCCGAGCCTCAGCCGCCAGCGGCCCGTCACCCACCACCAGCGCCGAGCCGCGCCCGCTTCGCGCCCGCGCCTCGGCCGCCGCCCGCACAAAATCCAGCACGCCTTTTTCCGCCACAAACCGGCCGACGAATCCGAAAACTGGAGACTCCAGCCCTTCGTGCGACGGCTGCGCGCCTTCGAAGCGCGATGGATCAACGACGTTGGGAATCGAAAGCATCGGGCCGGCGAAGCCCTGATCTCGCAGAATTCGCGCCGGCCCATCCAAGCGCACCGTTGCGCCGGCGGCACGCGCCAGCACGCGGCGGCGAATCGCTTCGAACGGCGGCGGCAGTCGCTTGGCCACATTCTGCGACTGGTGGAAAGCGAACGGGATGCCGCGCTCGGCGGCGATCCGGGCGACCTGCCACGTGGTCAGGCTCCACGGTTCCTCTTCCGCGTACAGCACGTCCGGCGCCAGCCGTTCGATCAGCGCGGCAAGCCCCCGATACACGATCAGATGAACGCCGGCTTGCTTGATCCCGGGACGGAAGCCGCCGATGCGTACCGGAAGCGGCGTCGCGTCCACTCCCGGCAACGCCTTGAAGTCGATCCTCCCACGAATGTCGGTGCGCAGATGCGCGGGAGCAACAACGTGCACGGGAACGCCGCGCGCCGACAGAGCACGAAACGGCTCTTGATTAACATCCACCACGCACGCATGGCTGACGACGACAACAGAAGGCGCCTTCACGACGGTCTCTCTTCGAAAGGGCGCGGCCTTCATGCCCGCACCTCCGGAACGCTGAACGCAAGAGCCGACTCGATCGCGGCGACGGTAACTTCCCATCGATAGTCTTGCTCGACCAGCGCGCGACCGTTTACGCCCAGGCGCTCGCGCAGTGCGGGATCCGCCAGCGCATGCGTGACGGCGGTCGCAAACTGTTCGGGGGTATCGGCGATCAAGATGTCGCGCCCGTCTTCGACGTCAAGGCCTTCGGCACCGATTGATGTGGACACGACCGCCTTCCCCATCGCCAAAGCCTCCAAGATCTTGAGCCTGGTTCCGCTTCCGGCCCGCAGCGGCACCACGATCACGCCGGCGTGCGCCATCATCGGTCGCACGTCGGCGACGCGCCCGGCCAGCCCGACGCCGCGCGGGGCCGAATACCCGGCCGGCTCGCCGGCGACGGTCAGCGTGATGCCGCTCAGCCGCGGCAGAATCTCGCGCGCGAACCAGTCGATGCCGTCGCGATTGGGCGCAAAGGCCAAAGGTCCTACAAACAAGGCTTGGCGGTTGTTGACGGGGCCCGGGCGCGGCGCGAACCACGTCGTGTCAACCCCATTGGGAGCCAGCACGAACGGCCGGCCCGTCGCCCGTTCCAGCTCCAACTTGTCGTCGCGGGATACGCAGGTTCGAACGTCCACGCGGCGCGCGGACTTCCGTTCAAGCCTGGCCATGCGGGCAACCTCGCGGCGAGCGTGAATCTGCTTGGCCAGTCCCCGATCGCGCGCGGTTTGGCGGGCGACGTTGCGCGCCACGACATCGATCCAGCCCAGCATCGTGCGGGCGACCGGCACGGCATCGGCACATGCGCGCAGATACGGCTCCATCTCGATCGGCTCGGCGACGATCGCGTCGGGCGCGACCCCGCGGGCAAAGGCGGCTGCGTCGGCCAAGGCTTCGTCGGAGACGGCCTGGCGAACAGACTTCGGAAGAGGGTCGAATGCAACCTGTGTCCAGAACCCCATGCGCCCGCGCTGCGCCAGGCCGGGGTACGGACGCGTGCGAACTGCGGCAAGCGGGGCGTCGATCGTCGCTTCCACCGACCCGCCGTCACCCTCCAGCGCGAACAGCGAGATCTCGTGGCGAACGCCTAAGTGCTCGATGATCGTGGCGATGCGCCGGGTGCCGCCGGTGTGCGGCGGCCAGGGAAGCGCCGGGGTCAAAAAGAGGATCTTCACGATGCGCTCACTTGTTGCCGGCGGGCCGCGACAACCTCGGCCAGGATGCGCTCGGCGCGCTCCACGATTCGGTCCCAGGCAAGGTGTTCAACCGAGGCGCGGCAGGCGTCGCGCCCGGCGGTGGGCGACCCGGCGGCGGGCGACGCGGTGCTCAGCGACGCGGTGCTCAGCGA
>JBKKBA010000178.1:0-2589 GCA_046714275.1 Actinomycetota bacterium | reverse complement strand
GCCACCAGCTGCGCACGCCGATCGGCGTGATCATGCGACAGGCGGATCTGATGGACAACCCCGCTTTTCGCCGAAGCAAATCGTTCAATCAAACCAGTACATGGATCCGCACCTCGGCCCAGCAACTGGAGTCATTGGTGAACAACGTGCTCGAGCTCGCTCGCGCCGAAGCAGGCGTGATGGAACTTGACCTTGCCGCGATATCGGTGGCCGATGTGATCGAAGAGATCCGTCCGACGATCGCCGGCCTGGCCGCGGGTGGGGGGCTGACCGCGACGATCGCAACTTCAGCAGACCTGCCGCTGGTTCAGGCCGATCGTGCGCGTCTCCGCGAGATCCTGCTCAACCTTACCGACAACGCAGTGAAGTACACGCCGGCCGGCGGGACAGTGACCGTATCGGCGCGGGCGCGCAACGGCGGCGTGTCGGTCAGCGTCGCCGATACGGGCGTCGGCATCCCACGCGACGCATCCGACCGCATCTTCGAGCCCTTTTACCGCGTCAAAGGAAACCGGCCGCAACGGGGAGAGGCATCCAGCGGCCTGGGTTTGGCCTTGGTCAAGCGCATGGTCGAAGCGCACGGTGGCGAAATCGGATTCGAAAGCACACCGGGCGTCGGCACAACGTTCACCTTCAAACTTCCGGCCGCCGCGCAGCGAACGCGCAAACGACGATGATCCCGTCGGGAACGACGGAGCCAACGAAACGCAAACGAGTCGAGGCAGCACCTGCCCCTACCAGGATCTGGATCGCTCCTGCCACGTAGTGCGGATTCGGGGGTCGCGCGTTCGACGTGTTCTGCTTCGTCGTCCGCGACGGCCGCTGCGGGTTTGCCGGTCGCCGCGGGAACCATCGCGACGCACGCTGTCGTGGTGTGTCCCCGATGTCCCCGGTGTTCCGGATTGGGTCGCCTGCGGGCTCTGGGTGGGGCTGGGGTCGCCACCAGTGCCGCGTTGCCATGGCGTTCCGGTCGAGCCGGACGTTCCCCAGTCCCGGTCGGGCCACTGTGCCGGCCAGTCCGTAGATCCTCCGCCGGTCCCACCGGAGGTGCCGCCGTTCGTCTTGGAACCGGGGTCCCGCCAGTCATGCCCGTCGGGGCGCGATGAACCTTGTCCGTTGCCGTCACCGCGGAAGGAGACGAGGTTTTCACCTCCGCCATCCCCACCCCCACCGCCACCGCTACCGCCACCGAACGAGCCGCCCGGCATCGTCGCGGGGACTCCCGTCCAGAAGCTGGTGATGCCGTTCGCGCCCGGACGCGCGAAGCTGAAGTGCACGTGGTCGGTGTGGGGGTTGGCGCCGCTGTAGGCGCGCCAGCCTTGGTCTGCGCGGTACGCGCCCCAGATGCGGCGGTTGTAGACCATGTACATGATGCCCAGCCGCCGGATCATCGCGTGATCGTTGCCAAACGAGTCGGTTGCAAACAGCCAGGCGATCAGGTTGTCTGCCGCGGCACGCTCGGCCGGCCGGTTGATGTTCGTGCCCCAGTCCCAGGCCCGGCCTTCCTTATGCTCGCTGCGTCCGCCGGCCGAGCACGCGCGGGTGATCCCCAAACTCCGCGTCTGTGGGTTCGCTGCCAGAACCAGCTTGCGGAAGGCAAGCACGCCCTTCTTTGGGGTCGGGTCGCACGTGCTTTGCGCGTCGTAGCCCGCGTACGGCTCGATCGCGGCTGTCAATGCCTTGGCCGGGGAGGGGAGTGCGCCGCCGGTCGCGCCGGTGACCGTCTTCGCCTTCGTCTTGCTAGCGGCGGCTGCCGGCGGCGTTGCGTGCGCGGTCAGGCCGGGATCGGGGGTATCGGCCGGTGGCTCCTCGGCCGGGTCATCCTCGCCTCCGATGTCGGGCACGGGCAAAACTTCCCACGCGCCCGTCGTCGTCCTGATCGCCTCGAATCCCATGTAGGCATATGAAGATCCTTCGCAGATAACGATGCCGTTGACGCTTGTCGTCTCCGCGACCGGCTCGGGTCCAAGTGGCTCGATAAAGGCGCCGTACTGATAGGCCTTGTCTGGTTTCGCCCACACGACGCGCAACCGGTCTGAAGGGCAGTATCGGGCGGGATCGTCGAAGCTACCGTCTCGTGTTGGGATCGAGCGGGTTCTTGCGGCGAATCCGACGGCCTGGATCTCAATGCCGGCAGGCGTAGCCGGTGCGGCAACAGCAACCTTTGATCCGGGCGGAGCGCTGATGGGCTCTTTCGTCCGAGCGGAGGGTGTGCGTCCGGCAACGATTAGGGCTGAGGCGGTGGTGATGGAAACCAGGCCGATGAGGACGACGAGCTTGACGATGCCGGGTCTGGATGAGGGTGTCAAAGTATGAATCTCCGATCGCAGGGTGTGGCCTAGGTATCGGCGTTGACTAGCCTGAAGTTGCGTCTTGAACCAAAGAATCGAAGCCCGTATCGGTCGCGTCGGGACAAAATCAGAGTTTTTTTTGATGCGCGCCGATGATGGTTCGAACGAGCGTTGTCCATTGCGCGTTTCGTCCGGGAGGGAGCCCTGACGCTGTTCTGGCGATTTGCGGCTGGCGCTTCAGCCGGAGCGCGGCCGGGCGGTCGCGCTGGTGATGCGTCCGGCGGGGACGCAAGAGATG
>JBKKBA010000177.1:0-6301 GCA_046714275.1 Actinomycetota bacterium | reverse complement strand
GGATGCCAGCGAATCGAATGCGACGTAGCGTCCGTCAGCAGACAGCGAAGGGAAGCCCGCAGCGTTGTTCGATTGGGACTCGTCCGAGGCGACCGATTCGCGCGTCGTCGTTCCCGTCACGCGGTCGTGAACGAAGACATCGACGAAGCCGTTGGTGTCGCCGGCCACCAGATTGGAGGCCTGCGACTGAAAAGCGACGTACCGGCCGTCGGCCGAGATACCTGCGGAGCGGCTGTAGTTGTTCCCCTGAATGCCACCGGTCCCAACCGATACGCGGGTCGTCGTGCGGGTCTGCCTATCAAAGACGAACACATCGTCGCCAACGTCGCCGGGCCCGTTGGTGTCGCCCGCAACCAGGTTCGTCGCGGCCGACAAGTACGCAACGAAGCGGCCGTCGGCCGAGATCTTTGGCTCGCCGGAACGGGAATCGGCCTGGGCGCCTGCCGAAGAGACCGATACGCGATCCACGGTGCCGGTCACGCGGTCGGTCACGAAGATGTCGTAGACGCCGTTGGTGTCGCCGGGGACCAAGTTTGCCGCGTTGGAATTTATCGCGACGAAGCGACCGTCGGCAGACACGTTGCCGAGCGCGGTGTGATCCGTGCTCTGGCGGCCCGATGCGTCGGTGGACAGGCGGGTGAGAGCCGGCGGAAGCGTTGCCGCATCCAGATCGTGAACAAAGATGTCGGGCGTTCCGGCCGGCTCACCGCCGGCCAGGTTGGTCGCTTCGGATGCGAAGGCGATTCCCGAGCCGTCCCGCGTCACATCGGCCGACTTGCTCACCGCGTCGGCCTGAGTTCCCGACGTCGCCACGGAGGCGCGCTGGGTCTGCCGGATCCGCCGGTCACGAACGAAAACGTCGTTGACCCCGTTCAAGTCCCCGCCCACCAGGTTCGAGGAGGAGGACGTGAACCCGACCAGACGGCCGTCGGCGGAGATCGACGCGCCGGATGATGCGCCGTTGCCGGCGATGCCGGTGGATGACAACGACTCGATCGTCGTAGACCCGGTCGAGCGGTCTCGCACGAATACATCGGACACCCCGTTGGCGTCACCGGGAACCAGCGTGGACCCGACAGATTCGAACGCCACGAACCGGCCGTCCGGGGTCACCTGAGGCTGACCCGAGATGGCGTTGGACTGCCCCCCGACGGCCGACACCGAGACTCGCTCGATCGATCCGGAGGGCAACAACTTCACGAAGACGTCCCGCACGGCGTTGGTATCGCCGGAAACAAGATTGGTGGCCTCGCTCTGGAAGGCAACGAACGATCCGTAGGCCGAGACCGCCGGCGCCGTCGAGGCCGCGTCGCCCGCCACGGATGCCGCGCTTGAGGACACAAGGGTCGTGGCGGTGCTGCGGAAGTCCCGGACGAAGACGTCGGGGGCGCCGTTGGTGTCGCCGGGGACAAGGTCGGCGGCGTCGGAATCGAAGGCGACGACTGCGCCATCCGACGAGATGGAGGGCGCCATGCTGGTGCCGGTGACCTCTGTTCCACCGGTGCCGGCCACGCTGGCGCGGACGACGCTGCCGTCGGTCAAGTCGTAGCGGAAGACGTCGGCAAGCCCGTTGCCGTCGGACGCGACCAGGTTGGATGCGTTCGAAGCGACGGCTGCGTACCGTCCGTCGGCGGACAAGTCGATCGCGAGCGCATGGCCGATGGGCTGCGCGCCACCGGCGCCCATCAATCTGATGGTGGGGCCACCAAACCGGCTGACGACGAACGCATCGACGGCCTCGTTGGTGTCTCCGGCGACCAGATCTGATGCCGTTGACAGGAACGCAACCTTGAGTCCATCGGCCGAGGTGGACGGTAAGAAGCTGTTGCCCGCGGCGGCGGCGCCGCCGGGAGCGTTTGAGATCCGGGCGGTTTCGCCGGCAGCGGCGATTGAGGGTGCCGTCAGCGACCCTGTGGGAACCGCCAAGGCAAGGACGACAAGCCAAGCGGCAGTACGGCGACCATTCTTCAGACGTGAGCGAGCCAAGGCGAACCCCCCGTCGGCCCCCCCTTGTACAGTCGGAGGCGCCGCTCCATAGTGTTGAAAGTGTCGAACTTCCAACGACGAACCTGATGTTCGGGCGCGCCGGCTGACCCAGGCCGACCGGCGCAGAACCGAAGTGTCCCCCTATGGTGCCGTGTCCGACCGTGCTGGGGCAAACGATTCTTCGGTGCCCTTCGTCACAGAGTGCTCGCTATTGCCGCAAAGTCCGATTTTCCACCACTCTGCGTGTCTTGCTGGGATCTTTTAGGGCAACTCGAACCCTGCTCCGGTACAGTCGTTCAACCCCGGTGGCAGGCATCGCCGGACGGTCCGAAGACACGCGAACGGGGGTGGCATGGGCGATCAGGAGCACCGCGAGCGCCTGCTTCCCTATGTGCCGCGCATGGCGATCGAGTGGCTGGCGCAGGACCCCACGCGAACCCACGCCATCGTCCCGGGCTCAATGGTCTTTGTGGACATCTCGGGGTTTACCAAGATGTCCGAGCGTCTTGCCCGGCGAGGCAAGATCGGCGCCGAGGAAGTCACCGACGTCATGAACACGACCTTCGGCCGCCTGCTGGAGATCGCCTACGCCGCCGGCGGCGGCTTGCTGAAGTTCGGCGGCGACGCGCTGCTTCTTTTCTTTCAGGGCGACCGGCATCCCGCACGCGCGGCCGGCGCGGCATTCCGCATGCGCCAAGCGCTTCGGGAAGGCGGTCGCATCGCGACGTCGGCCGGCGCGGTCACGCTGCGCATGTCGGTGGGCGTCCATTCCGGCGACTTTCATTTCTTTCTGGTCGGCCGCTCGCATCGCGAGCTAATCGTCACCGGCCCCGCCGCCAGCCGAACGGTAGAGATGGAGCAGACCGCCGGAGCAGGTGAGATCCTGCTGTCACCCGAATGCGCCGCCCTGCTGCCTTCAGCATGCGTCGGCAAGCCCAAGGGCGTCGGCCGCCTGCTTCGATCCGAGCCGCCGGCACCGGCGGATCCCACGTTCGGAGGGCCGCCCGAGGTCGACTTGATCGAGTTGGTCCCGGTGGCCATGCGCGACCACCTGCTGTCGGCGGCGTCTGAGCCCGAGCATCGGCAGGCCACACTGGCCTTCATCCACTTCGACGGGATCGACGAGCTGATCCTGCGGGCTGGGCCCGAGGCGGTGGCCCGCTCGCTGTCGGAGCTGGTGGAAATCACCCAGGGCGCCGCCGACGAGCACGGCGTGGGCTTCCTCTACGCCGACATCGACCGCGACGGCGGCAAGATCATCCTGGTCGCCGGCGCGCCGGTAGCGACGGGCGAAGACGAGGAGCGAATGCTGCGCGCCGTCCGCGCGGTCGCCGACCGGGGCATCGGCCTGCCCCTTCGCATCGGCGTGAACCGCGGACCGGTTTTCGCCGCCGATGTGGGCGCGCCCTACCGCCGCACCTACACGGTCATGGGTGATGCGGTGAACCTGGCCGCGCGCCTGATGGCTCGCGCCGAGCCTGGACGGATCGTCGTCACGCCGGCGGTCTTGGATCGATCACAAACCGTCTTCCACGCACAGCCGCTGGAACCGTTCACCGTCAAGGGCAAGACGGCTCCGGTTCATGCCGTCGATCTAGGCCAGATCGCCGGGGTGCGCGTTCCGTCGGCGCGAGCGCTGCCGTTCGTCGGTCGCAAACGCGAGCTGGCCCTTCTGAGCCAGGCGCTCGGCCGGGTCCGTGAAGGCCACGGGACGATCGTCGAGCTGATCGGTGAAGCCGGCATCGGAAAATCCCGGCTGGTGGAGCGGCTGCGCGACATGGGAGCCGACCTTGCTTTCGCTCAAACCTCCAGCGAAGCGTACGCCGTATCCACGCCGTACTTCACGTTCCGATCGTTGCTTCGGCAGTTCCTGGATGTCGATGTGTCCGCCGACGCGGCGGAGATGACCGACCGACTCACGCAGCGCATCCTGCCGGTCGCTCCCCAGCTCATTCCATGGCTCCCGCTGATCGCCGTCCCACTGGACGTGACCGTCCGGGCGACCAGCGAGGCCGACGCGATCGACCCGAAGTTCCGCAAGGCCCGCATTCACGACGTGGTGTCCGACCTGATGGGCGCCCTGCTTCCCAGCCCGACGCTGATCGTATTTGAAGACGCGTACTGGATGGACGATGCGTCCAGGGATCTGCTGCTGGACATCGCGGCGCGGCATCACGCATCCCCGTGGTTGCTGTGCCTCACGCGCCGGCCCCACACAGCCGGCTTTGAGGCCGAACGCGGAATGCCGACGACGACGATCAAGCTGGAGCCGCTGGCCCAGGACGAGGCGGCGCTTCTGGCCGCGTCGGCCGCCGGCGAGGCGTCGCTGCCGCCCCAGCGCCTGACGGCCCTGACCGAACGAGCCGGGGGCAACCCGCTCTTTCTGCAAGAGCTGGTCGCCGCGGCGGCAACCGATCCGACGATGGAAGCGCTGCCCGAGTCGATCGAGGCGGTCGTCACGGCTCGTATCGACACGCTGGCGCCTCAGGACCGGGCTCTGCTGCGATACGCGTCGGTGGTCGGCTCAACGTTCTCGCATGGACTGGTGGCCGAGGTGCTGGCCGGGGAATCGGTCGACGTGAACGCCGACGCGTGGCACCGGCTGCGCGATTTCGTCGACCCAGTCGATCCTGGGCCGGTCGATCCTGGGCCGGGCGGCCGCTACCGTTTCATGCATGCAATGTTCCGGGATGTGGCCTACGAAGGATTGCCGTTCCGCCGGCGCCGGCTGCTTCATCAGCGGACCGGCGAAACGCTGGAGCGGCGGCACGGCGATGAAGCGGCCCAGTATGCGGAGCTTCTGTCGTTGCACTTTCATCGCGCGCAGATTTTCGACAAGGCGTGGCGCTACTCGTGCCTGGCCGGCGATTCGGCGCGGACCAAGTACGCCAACATCGAAGCCGCGGGCTTTTACCGGCGCGCCCTCGAGTCGGCACGACGGCTGGGAATGATCGAGCCCGTCGAGCTGGCGCCGGTCGCCGAGGCCCTGGGGGACGTTTGCGAGCTGGCAGGCCTTTATTCCGACGCGGAGCCGGCCTACGAGCAAGCGCGGAAGCTCACCCGGGTTGAGGGCAGGGACCGACCGGAGTTGCTGATGAAGGAAGGCCTGTTACGTGAGCGGGCCGGGCGCTACACCGACGCGCTGCGCTGGTACACACGCGGCATCCGTGCGCTTCGGCACTCCACCGGAACCGACGGCACCGCCGCGCGCCTGACGCTGGCGGCCGCCGGGGTGAAGCTCCGGCAAGGGCGCTTCGCCGAATGCATCCGGCTGTGCGGCGAGGTCGTGCGCCACTCCGACCGACAGGGGGCAGTCGAGCCGGCGCAGATGGCACATGCCTACTACCTGCTTCACCTGGCTCATACCTCAACCGGAAGCCCCGAGCGCGCCGGCTACCGCGGGCTGGCGCTTCCGATCTACGAGCGACTTGGAGACCTGCTGGGCCAGGCGAACGTGCTGAACAACCTGGGGATCGACGCCTACTACGAAGGCCGCTGGGCCGAGGCGCTGGCGCTCTACCGCCGCAGCCGCGAGGCGCGCGAGCGAATCGGCGACGCGATCGGCGCGATTCAGATGACCAACAACATCGGCGAGATCCTGTCGGACCAGGGCCGGCTGGGCGAGGCGGAGGCGCTGTTCAAGGAAGTGCTTGCCGTCTGCCGCGCCAGCGGTTACCGGCTTGGCGTCGTGCTGGGTTCGTCCAACCTGGCGCGCGTTGCTGCGCGCGCCGGACGGACGGACCAGGCCGCGCCGGCGTTGCTGCAAGCCTTGGACGAGTTTCGCGCGATGACCGCCGAATCATTTCTTTTGGAAACCGAGGCCCGCATCGCCGAGGTCGCCGTTCTGGCCGGGCGCAGCGGCGAGGCGCTGACCGCGGCCGACGCAACGCTCGGCCGGGCCCGCGCCGCGGGCAGCCTTGCGGTTCTGGAAGCGATGCTGCACCGGCTTCTGGGCTACGCGCACCTGCAGCAGGGCCACTTGGTGCTGGCTCAAGATGCTCTGGACGAGTCGCTGCGAATCGCGCGGGGGGCGGGCGCCGCCTACGAGGAAGCGCTGACGCATCAAGCTTGGGCGTCGCTTGCGGAGCGCACCGGCCACGCCGACGGGGAGCTGCACGCGGTGGAAGCCGGAGAGTTGTTCGAAAACCTGGGCGTTGTCGCGACACCGGCAATCCCTCTGCCGGGCGTGTAGCGACAGTCTCGTCGCTTCCCTCACGACGTTCGCGCCGTTCGCGCCCCTCGCGCCCTCCGCGCCCTCCGCGCCCTACGCGCCCGCCGCGCCTTGCTCTTATACACATCAGCCAGCCCACGACAC
>JBKKBA010000176.1:0-2704 GCA_046714275.1 Actinomycetota bacterium | reverse complement strand
CGCCCGTATACCCTGGAACGCCGCTGCCCGCGACCGTCGAGATCACGCCGCTCGCCGCATCGACGCGGCGGATCTTGGTGCTCTCCGCGATGAAGACGTTTCCATGTCGGTCGACCGCGAGGCCCCTCGGGCTGCACACGCCTGCCATCGTCGCCTGCAGCCCGTCACCGCCCGACACGCACGCCGTGCTGTAGGTGTCGTCAACTTCTTCCCGGCCGGCGATGGTGGTGAGGATTCCGGTTTCCTGGTCAACGCGGTGAACGAGGTTGTTGGTGGCATCGGAGAAGATGAGGTTGCCGTCGTTGTCGATGGCCACGCCGCTGGGTTCGCGCAGCGGCGTGTCGCGGGCGAGTCCTCCGTCCGGCGCATGCCAGTACGTGCCGCTTCCGGCGTAGGTCGTGAGCATTCCGGTTTGCGGATCGATCCGGCGAACCTGATGAGCGTAGCCGTCGGCGATGAAGATCGCTCCGGCGGCGTCGGTTGCGACGTCCACGGCCGATCCGAGATCCGCCGAGCGGGCCGCGACGCCGTCCGATCGGAACGAGCCAGCGATCGTCGAGATCGCCTGTGGCGTGGCGTTAGCCTGCGATGCCCCGAACGCGGCCGTGATCGCCAGCAAGCTCAGAGCCCTGCGGTGGTTTCCCCGATTCTTCCCCATGCTGTGTGTGTTCTCGGCCGGCGGCGCAATCTCCTGCCAGGGCTAGTCTCCATCTTGCGCGCAAGAGGACCTAGCCGGGAATGCGACGAACGACTTTCGTCGATAGCACTAAGTTCCCCTCCTGATCGAACGCCAGCGCATCGAGATCAACGAGCGGCGCGCCCATCGAAGGTCCCTGATAGTCGTCTGCCGCCCACGCAGCGGGGTACGAGATGTCGCCACCGCCGGCGACGGTGTCGATGGTGCCGTTCGCATCGACGTGCCGCACGCGACCGTCGCTTCTCGTGGTCACGTAGAAACCTCCGCTTCCATCGAGCAGCAATCCCTGAGCCCCTCTCATCGCCGCCGCCGTTGCAGGTCCCCCGTCGCCGGAGAATCCCCAAACCCCCGTCCCGGCCACCGTTGTGATAATTCCCGCCGCGTCGATTTTCCTGACCACGCTGCTAGAGGGGTCGGTGAAATACACGTCGCCGGTGGCGTGATCGACAACGACATCGCTTGCCCCGCTGATCTTGGCCGCCGTCGCGGGTCCGCCGTCCCCGGCATAGCCGTACTCGCCCGTCCCGGCGATCGTGGAGATGATCCCGGACGTGTCGACCTTGCGAATCCGACGATTCAGATGGTCGGCGATGAACAGGTTTCCCTCGTCGTCTACGTCGATGCCCTTGGGATACGACAGGCTGGCGAGTGAGGCGCGGCGCCGCAGTGACGCGGCCCAGGTCACGGCTGACTGCTCCGAGGCCTGGGCCGCGTCTTCGTGCCGATCAATCATCACGAGCGCTCGAGAACCCTCGCGCCGCTCGAGACGCCGTACCTATTGGGCATCCACTCCCTGCCTGAAGCGCACGCACCACAGGTGAGCGAGGGAATTCTTGCCGATCTTGAACACGCCGCCCGACAACTCATGGGTCCATCCGTTTCCGGTAATGCTGGCATCGGTTGTCGCCGACCAGATGTGCTGACCGATGGTCCACCCTCCCAGGATGAACGGGTGGCCCGGGGTCAGGCGTATCCCAGTAGTGACCGACGTATCCTGCAGGCTGGTCAGTTCTTGGATCGTGGGAACCCTCCAACCCATGCGGCCTCCCAGAGCAAGCCTGTTGCAACGATCATGGGACCCGAACCAGGTGAACGCCCCCTGGCTGACTGTCCTCTCCCAGACGAGATCGGTTTCTCGATCCAGGACGGCTCCTGGCATCGTGGCGAGCACGTCGAACCGGAGCGCCGCGGTTGGGTACGCGACATCCCACGAACCCGATCCCTGGGCGGCGAACGCGGGAGACAAGGGTGACAGCACGCCCACCATCGCGAAACCAACGGCGAGCACCAAGGTGGCGCCTCCAAGCAGCAACTTCTTGTAGCCGGCCAACGCTGCGTATGTGATCGTACTCATGCGGTTCCCCTCCTTGTCGTTCATAGGGTTTCCATGACGCGCGGTCGCGTCGCGGCGGCGTCGCAATTCCCGAACCATGCGAAGAGCGACCCCAATCGGTCTGCGAGGTGCCTGAACGAATTCGATGACCTCCCTTCTCGGGCGTTTGTGGTTCCGAACATGCGTGGCATATTCGGGGGTTCGGAGACGCATCGTATTGACTGCCCGGAATCGCGAGCCTCACCGATTTACTCGGAACGAATGAGTATTTTTGCCGGAGTCGGGCATGACGCAAGCCCGGCGCCGGGCTTGCGCATCCATCTGGCGATCTGATTAACCTTTCACTCCCCAAGCAACGAATCGGAGGCATTGCCCCACTTCCACGGGGCTCTACTGGGGCTGGGGTCCTCTGCCGATCCTGTACAACGTCACCGCAAACGTCTGCGCTTGGCGACTGGACCCCGTCGACTTGGAGTTTCGGTATCGGAATCCGTGCCCCCGGCTCCAAGTGAACGTGTTGCGGGGTAGGCGTCGGGAGTGAGCAGGCCGTTCGCCGGTGCACGATGCCGGGCCGGCCGTTCCGCTTTCGATCCACCGGGATCGTCACCTCGATCGCTCCCTGCCGGACGTCGTGAAGCTCGAACAGGGCACCGGCCGCGCGATCAGAAGCGACG
>JBKKBA010000175.1:0-2507 GCA_046714275.1 Actinomycetota bacterium | reverse complement strand
ATCTCGACCCACCCAAGCAGGCAACGACTCCACCGCGGCGAATTTTCCTCTAGAGCCGCATTTGGGCGAATAGGCGGACGCCCGGCTCGCTCTGTATTTCGGGTCCGTCATCGTGAAGTAAGAGGGGGGAACGGGCATGAAGAAGATGATCGCGACGACGCTTGTAGCGTTGGCGCTTGTGCCGGCCATGGGTGCAGAAGCAGCCCGCCGGCCGCAGACCATGGCCGATGTCATGAAGGCGCGTGTGGTCCGCGAGGCGAGGGCGTACGGATTCGACGCGAAGGCCGTGCTTCAGTCCAGGCAAACCGTTTTCATCACGGGTCGCGACGGGACCACGATCACACGTTCGATGCGCACCATCGACGCGATCCGCCACCTGGCGGCCAACATCGTCATGCCGAAGTCGGATGGTCGGCGCGCAGCAGCCCAGCCGGGTCCGGGAGGGACGCCCGAGATCAATGTCGGCGACCTGGTTCACGCATATGTGACCGTGGGACGCAACGCGCCATTCGCGTACAGCATCACGGAGTCGGCGGTGGTTCCGGCGACGCCGCCGGTGACCGCCACGATGCCGTTGTTCTTCGAAGCCGGAGGACCTCTGACGCAGATCAAGGGCGGCAACTGGACTATTGGGGGTCACGGGGTGGGCACGACGATCGGATCCAACATCGACACGGGAGCGGGCGGACCGTACCTTCCCGTGGTCAACACCGCTGCTGTTTTCGATTCCTCCATCGATTTCATCGGCCACGCCGACGCGCTGCAAGTCCGAATTTGCTTCTTCGGGATTTGCTTTGCCACGATCGGTGTCATGGTCGGTGACGGAGTCACGCTGTTTGACAACAAGACAGCAGTCTCGTTCCCGATCGTGCCGTAACGCTTCGCCGAACCGACAAAGGCCCGCCTCGGCGGGCTTTGTCGCGTCCGGATCCCTACCTAGACGCACAGCAGGGACGGTGTCGTGACCGATACCTGGGTGGAGTTGGCGCTTCGCCAGGCAACTTTCGTCGCTTGCACGACGTAGTAGTACGTGGTGGCCGCCAGCACGGACGTGTCGATGTAGCTGATCACTGATTGGCCGCTCACCGTCGCCACCGGCAGGTACGGGCCGCCGCTGGTGAGCGAACGGAAGGCCTCGTAGCCGTCGGCAAAGGCCGATATCGTGGCCGTCCACGACACGGTCACTTGTCTGGACACCGACGGCGTGCAATCGCTGTTGGTTACTGAAGGCGATGTCGGAGCGGCAAGCGTGGCCGTCGCGAATGACATCGAGGGCGCCGACGGTGCGGAGGTGAATGTCGCCCAGGCCGCGTGCACGGCGAACGCCGGCAGCGCGCCCAACGCGATGGTTGCGGCGCGCAGCCGGAACGTGCGAGTGCGGCTCATGCCGGAGCGGGCGTTGCCCCCTCCTGACAGACCGGGGGGTCTCGCGGCTCGCCGCGCCAGATGTCCCACAGCCAGATCAAAGCCAGCAGAAGCGGGGCGCCGAACAGCGTCAGCTTGGAAAATCCCGGGGAGCGAAGAACCATGATGGCGCGTCCGGCGCCGGGAAGCACGGCCCGGACCTTCCAAACGGTGTCGCCCTCCAGCTTGGCCGTCCACGGGTCCGGATGGGTGTTGGCATCGCCCTTGGTGCGCACGTAGATGCCGAAGTTGCGCTGGCGGGCTTCGACGACGCGGTGGGTCACCACGCGACCGTCTTCGATCGGGGCGTTGTAGGTGATGACGTCGCCGGCCTTGATCGCGCCGGCCGGCATCGGCGTGACGACCACCACGGACCCGGCCGGGATCTTCGGCGACATGCTGCCGGTTAGCACGGTCAAGGTGCGGTAGGCCCCGGAGCGCGGACCCAGCCCCAGGAACAGCAGAAGCGCGACGGCCGCGATCGGCACGATCTTTCCGATCGCCGTCGCCGCTGCTCGCGCTATCCGCCGTGCTGAGGTCATGATTCTCTTTCTGTGAAGTGCCGGGCCTTTCCTTGATGGGCCTTTCCTTGATGGGAAGGAGCCGCGGACCCCGTCGCCCGCGGCCCCTTCCACGATTCGCTACTACTTGTTGGTCGCGGCGCGCTGCGTGCCGACGAAGGAGTACTGGATGATCGAAGTCAGACCCTGGAGCGTGTTACCGGCGGCGCTCGGCAACGTTACCGTCAGCCTCAGATTGTCCGTCGCACCCGCCGTCGTCACGCCAAGGTTCGACAGGGCGATGCTGGAGCCGATGATGGCCCTAGACGCAAGCACCGTGGAGGTCGTACCGGCGCACGAATAGGTGAAGGCGGGGCTGGTGCCGGCCTCAACCCAAGCGATCGAGCATTTGTCGATCACCATCGTGAGCCCGTTCGCGTCGGTGTCCAGCAGCGACGACGTCGAGGCCGTCGAGGTCAGCACGACCGAGGCAAGATCCTGGGAGCCGGAGTTCGTCAGGTTGAACGAACGCTGCATCGTGTCGCCCGGAACGATGCCCGAAGCGTTGACCGTCAAGCGGTTGGTCGAGGCTCCCGTCGCACC
>JBKKBA010000174.1:0-2632 GCA_046714275.1 Actinomycetota bacterium | reverse complement strand
GTGCCGTGCTCGCCCGGGAAAAGCCCGGTGCGGCGATTGCCGGGGAAACCTGGGGCGGCGGGTTAGCCTTGAGCGAACGCGATGGGGATCGGAGGGAGCGCCAATGGCCGACGATGCGCTGGATCGAGTCAGAGAAGGGCTGCACGGCGGGTTCCACGTCATCAAGCGGCGCATTCGACCGCTGTCCGAGTTCAAGGAGTTCATCTCGAAGGGCAGCGCGCTGGACCTGGCCGTCGGGGTCGTGATCGGCGCGGCGTTCAACGGCGTCGTGCAGTCGCTGGTCAAAGACGTTCTGTCGCCGCTGGTGTCGTGGCCGGGCACGGCCGACTTCAACAAGATGGGGGCCTGCTTGAAAGACGTCAGTCCGGCCCCGGGTAATTGCGCCGTGACTCTGGCCTATGGCCGGTTCATCACCTCCCTGATCTCGTTCGTACTCACGTCGGCGGCCGTGTTCTTCTTCGTGGTGCGGCCGATGAACAAGATGCGGTCTTGGCGCAAGGCCGACACGCCGCCGGAGGTGGCGACGAAAGACTGCCCGGAATGCCTTAGCCAGATTCCCGCCGCCGCGACCCGCTGCTCGTACTGCACGGTCGTGATCCCGGCGTGATCCCGGCGTGATCCCGGCGTGATCCCGGCGTGATCCCGGCGTGATCACGAGACCCTGAACGGGGGAATTTCTGAAGGGGGTGGCGGGATCCGGGCGGCCCGGCAGGGGGCGGCCTGCGGCCGGGCGGCGCGCACGGTAACCTTGGGGGCCATGCCTGCCAAGAAGAAGTCTTCCTCGCGCGCCGCGAAGCCCGCCGCGCGCCCCACGCGCACGACCCGTTCGACGGCCGCGCGCAGCACATCGTCCCGTGGCTCCGCCTCCCGCAGCGCGGCATCACGGAGCGCCACGTCGCGCGTCACTCGCCGGTCCGCCAAGCCGGCCACTCCGCGCCGTCGCTCCGTCAAGGAGGAACCGCAGGGGGACACCCAAGACCTTGATCTGACTTCCGGAGAAGAGTCGGCCTACGCAGGACCGGTCGTGTTGGGCGGCTCCGGATCAGGGACGACTCCCGGCGACCGGACTGAAGCATTCGGCGGCGGTGTCGCCGTCTTCGGCCAGACGCCGGGCGCGGACGCGGAGGATGGTCCGCAGGGATCCGGAACAAGTCCGGACGACCCACCCGTCGCCACCGAACGCTACCGTGAGGACATCCCGATCATCATCGCTTCGGCAATCCTGGCGGCTGCACCGTTCCTGCCCTGGTACCGGATGAAGCTTTTGGGCACCCGCACCGTCGCTGCAACCGGATGGGAGACCGGCACGTGGGGTCCGATGATCGCCTTCCTTGGTCTGGCCTCGCTGGCGCTGGCCGTGTTCCGGCGGGTTGGGGTTCGTGTCTCCCTGCCCGTTGCCGACGCGCAAATCCACGAGGCTGTGGGCTGGCTGTCGATCGTCGGCGCGGTGATTAAGTTCCGGGCCGTGCCCTCGATCGGCAATCAGTTTGTCATGCAGGGAACGTACGGCGTTTGGATCACAATCGGCGCCGCTTTCATCCTGGCGTTCCTGGCCGGGCGCATGTCCAGCGGGTCCCCGTTCGTAACGATACCCGGCTGGTTCCGCGGCAAGGCCGGAAAGATCGGCGTCGCGGTCCTGGCAATCGCGCTGATCGGATCGGTCGCCTTCGGCATGCTCAACACCGTAGACGTGCAGAAGCTTGCCACCGGCATGGCGTCGACCGGCACCACGGGGAAGCCGCCGAAGCAGAACATCCTCATGGGCAAGTTTCCGAAATGCGCCGGAGCGTTCCCTCGGTCGACGGATGCTAAGCCGACGCAAGGCGTCGAGCCGTCCGGCGCCACCCCGTGCGTGTTCACCTACGAAAGCGCCCTGTGGCCGGACCAGTTGCTGACCTTCTACAAGGCCGAACTACCGAAGGCCGGGTATCGCTTCACGACCTATCCCTCGCAATCCCCGGTGGCCGGTCATTCCATTCTCCTCACCGCCCCGAAGTGCGGCCAGATCGCCTTGACGCGGCAGCCAGGGGTCAAGGTTTCCACGGTGCTGGTCGTGCTGGGGGGCCAGTGTGTTTCGCCGCCGCCGACAACTCGCAGTTCACCGACGCCGTCCAGTTCCTAGGTTCGACCCGAGAGGAGCGACGTTGAGCGAAGCCGCCGGGAACCAACCGCTGGCAAGCGTCGATCCCGCCATCGCCGGCTTGATCGGCGACGAGCAGCAGCGCGAGCGCGACGTCATCCGCCTGATCCCCTCGGAGAACTACGTGTCTCGTGCCGTGATGGAAGCAACCGGATCGGTCCTGACGAACAAGTATTCCGAGGGCTATCCCGGAAAGCGCTACTACGAGGGCCAGCAGATCGTGGATCCGCTGGAGTCGCTGGCCATCGACCGCGCGACCGCGCTCTTCGGTGCCGAGCATGCCAACGTGCAGCCGTATTCCGGATCACCGGCGAACCTTGCCGTCTACTTCGCCTTCGCCAAGCCCGGCGACACGGTCATGGGGATGGCGCTGCCGCACGGCGGGCATTTGACCCACGGGTGGAACGTGTCGATCACCGGCTCGTACTTCCGGCCGGTCCAGTACGAGGTGCGCGCCGATACCGGCCGCATCGACTACGACCAGGTCCGCGA
>JBKKBA010000173.1:0-5515 GCA_046714275.1 Actinomycetota bacterium | reverse complement strand
CGACAAGGTCGCGTTCATCGCCGACGTGCCGAAGACATCGGTGGGCAAGTTCGACAAAAAGGTCCTGCGAGCGCAACACGCGGAGGGAACGCTGGGCTAACGCGGAACTCGCCGGCTGGTCCGTGCGTCGAAGGAATGCTTGCCGCCCGAAGGCGGAGCATCCGACCAGGAGGACATCATGCTACTTCGACGCATCGGACTTGTTCTGGCCACCGTGTTGCTGCTCGGCGTTGGAGCCGCGCCCGCCTTCGCAAACTCGCACCCAGTTTCCAGCACGTCGTCCCCGGCGCCGGACGGATCCGGCAGCACGGGGTCGGGCGGGACCGAGCCGGACCCGGGCCCGGACATGGGCGGCGTGTTCGCCGAGAGCATCCGGGTCGTCGTCGGCGGCGTCGAGACCGATGCGGTTCCCCCGGGGCAAGAGGCGAAGCTGCTGATCGACATTCGCAATGCCGGCGGCAAGACGCTGACCGCAGCAAAGCTTCACGTTGAAAGTCCCGACGGCATCAAAGTCGTGGACGGCGACGACACTTTGGGCGACGTGGCCGCCGGAGCAATCAAGACGGGCGAGATCACGGTCGTCGTCGGCCAAGCCGATTGCCAGGAGTTCGTTGGGCTGGCCGGCGAGGTGACGTCGGGCTCGGAGACATTCCCATTGAAGCTGGGCGTGCCGGTTGCGTGCCCGGGTCCGCGGCTGTTCATCGAGTCGTTCGTGTTCACCGGCGGAGATGGAGACGGCGTGCCCGAGCCGGGCGAGAAGCTGACCGTGACCGTCACGCTTCGAAACGAAGGACGCGATCCCGCGCGCGACATCGCAGCGACGCTCCAGATCGCAGAGAAAGACTTCACCATCGTCGCCGGGTCGTCGCGCTGGCCCGACATCGCGTCCAGGGCATCTGCAGCGAACCTAACCCCGTTCGTCGTCCAGGTGGCCGACGGAGCGAAGGTGCAGTCGGAATGCCAGGGCGGTGGCTTCGGGACGGGGACGATCGTGGCGGACGACCAACCAGTCTCCAGTGAGCCAAATACTGGATCGGGAACCACCGGGCAGGAGCAGCCCGCAACGACGGCAAGCGACCTTCCCTTGGACGGCGGAACGGTCACCGCCGAGCCGGCCACCAAAGTCGCGCCTCCGCCGCCGGGAGCCGAGCCCGGGGGTAAGCCCGGGACTGAGCCGGGGACCGAGCCCCGGACTGAGCCGGGCGTTGAGCCGGGACCCGAAGACTACGGTGTCGCATTCTCCGCGATCCTGTCCCTCACGAAGGCCGACGGTGAGGTAGCGCTGGACTTCTCGAACCGCGTCGTCTGCGCGCTGGCCGACGCAGAGAAGAACCTGGGCGCGCCTGATGCGGTAAACGCGAATGCGCCGGCCGCGACCGAGGATCAGGCGGGGATCCGAGACTCATCGCGAACCGGCTCTCGCGGCGCAGCGCCGTCAACGCTGCCGATCGCGGCGGTCGCGCTCACCGCACTGGCCGCCCTTAGCTTGCGCTTCCGGCTGCTGCATCGCTGATCCTCCCGCACGACTCCCCCAAAGCCCCGCTCCCCAGCGGGGCTTTGTCGTGTCACGCGACCCCGGGGGGACGGGCGCGATGAAACTCGCTCCGGCGCTGGTACACGTGCGCGATCGCCAGCAGAAGGTTTTCCGAGCCATGAGCACCGGCAAGCTGCAACCCCACCGGCATCCCCCCGCGGTCCAGCCCGCAGGGAACCGAGATCGCGGGAACGCCGGCGACGTTGACTTGACGCGTCTTGGCCGACAGCAGACCGCCGTGGACGGCAACCTGAGCGCCGTCGATCTCGACCGACGTTGCGAAGTGGGGCGGTGCTCCGACCGGCGTGGACGGCATCGCAATGACATCCACCGACGCAAACGAGCGCTCCCATGCCGCGCCAGACTCCGCCATCGCCGCGCGCGCCGCCCGAAGGTCGCCATCGCCTACCTGCCGCGCGGCGGCCGCAAGAAAGCGCAAGTCTTCAGAGAGCAGATCGTCGTCAAGGTTCGGGTGCGAATCCAGGAACTCGGAAAGCGCGATATCGGCCCACGTGTCGCGCGCTTGCTCGGCGTCGGGCAACGCGGTGTCCATCACGTGCGCACCGGCCTGCTCCAGGACGCGAATCGCGTCGCGAACGGCCGCATCGACGGCGGAGTCGATCATGTCGAACGACCGGTTGCCCGCCACACCGACGGTCACCCCGGTAAGGTCGTCCCGCCAGGCGATCTCCAGACCGGTCAGTGCCTTCATCGCCAGCGCGGCGTCCAGCGCATCGCCGGTCAGCGGCCCCACGGTATCCATCGACAACGCGAGTGGAACCACGCCCGTCAGCGAAATCAACCCGTGCGTGGTCTTGAGCCCTGTGACGCCGCACAAAGCGGCGGGGATCCGCACCGACCCGCCCGTATCGGTGCCGAGCGCCAGCGGCACCAAGCCGGCAGCGACGGCGGCGGCCGATCCGCCGGAAGATCCGCCGGTCATCCTGGACGGATCCCACGGGTTGTTCGCCGGCCCGAACGACGACACGTCGTTGGTCGCGCCGAACGCAAGCTCGTGCATGTTGGTCTTGCCGACGATCACGGCCCCGGCGGCGCGCAGGGCGGCGACAACCGGTGCGTCTTCGGTGGCGATGCGCCCCGCGTACATCCGCGAGCACGCGCTGGTTTCCCACCCGGCGACGTCGAACAGATCTTTCACGGCCACCGGAACGCCGTGCAGAACTCCCCGCGACCCCCCACCATCGGCGGCACGCGCCTGTTGCATCGCCTGCTCGCGCGCCACGACGGTAAACGCGTTCAGCCTGGGCTGTGATTGCTCAATGCGATCCAGGGCTGCAGCCGTCTCAGCTTCACTGGTGGAGCGGCCCGACGCGATCCGATGGGCGGTTTCGGTAAGGCTGCCCATCAGGCGGCGCGCAACGCGTCCAAGAACACCTCGGCGGCGGCGCGCGTCCCTTCGATCTTGATCGCGCCGGTCTGCTCGGCGTCGCGCCACGGGTCGCGGCCGGACGCCACCATCATCAAGACCGCGGGATCCGCGGTGATCGTCGCGTCGGGTTCCGCAGCCGCTCCGTCAACGTGCCGTCCGAACCCGACCGTCCGCGCGGCCAGATCGGCAACATAGGGCGGCAGGTCGATGCCGTCGATGCGAAGGGCGACGCGACCCCTTTGTCCCGCCGGCATCCTGGGCGGGGTTTGCTGCGGAATCACATCCAGCATCATTCGCGCCGCTGCGACGACCGCGGCGGCGTCGTGGTCGGGCGGCAGGCTGAGTGCGCGACGGATGTCTTGCTCGTGAATCCATTCGTCCAGAACGCGGACCTGCCCCAGCCAGAGGATCGGCACCTTCCCAAACGGCATCGGGATGCGACGATTCAGGATTGCGGCAGGCGTGGCTTTGAAGACGCGGCCGATTCGCCGTCCCCACGCCTCTAATCCAGCGATCAGCTTTTCGACGGGGCGCTCGCTCCAAGAGCGCACCACTTTTTCGTTCCAGGCTTCGATCGCGGCGATGCCGCCGTCGCCGCGGTTCCGCAGTCCGACGAAGAGCATCCTTCCGGTCAGCCCCCCGGCGTCGCTGGCGATCAGATGTCCCAGCACCTCGCGCGTCCGCCATCCGGGCAGGATGATGCTCTCCCACTGTTGTGGTGTCAGGGATCGCGCAAGCGCAACGGTGCGCGCCCGCTGCCGCGCCACCGCTTCCAGAACCTCAGACTTGGAAACCTTCGGGGACGATGCTTTCATCGTTGCTCCTTTGCGCAATCCCGCCCGATCGAGGGCAGCCTACGCCGGTCGCGGCGCTTCGGGACGATCCGTCGTCGTGAACCGGGCCAGCGCCGGCGCGAAGTCCGGATCGGACAGGGTTGCGACGCCACCGGTACGCTCGAACATCAAGCCGTCGTCCAGGCCGGCGCCGAACGTCGCCAGCGCAGCGCGGCGATCGGCCAGCAGATTCAAGAATGGGTAGCCGGCGATCGTGTGCGCTAGTTCAAGCGCGCGTGGGAGCGCCGATCCTTCGGCGACGACCTCTTGAACCAGGCCGATGCGCAACGCGTGCGCCGCATCGATGCGCACGCCGGTGTGGATCAGGTACAACGCGTTGCCCAGACCGACGATGCGCGGCAGTCGCTGCGTGCCGCCGTCAATCAACGGAATTCCCCACCGCCGGTTCAGAACGCCGAACTCGGCGTTGGCAGCGGCGATCCGGATGTCGCACCAGGCAGCCAGCTCCAGCCCTCCGGCAAACGCATAGCCGTTGACGGCCGCGATCGTCGGCTTGCCCGGATCCAGCCGCGCAAAGCCCAGCGGGCCGGCTCGCTCGAAGGCCTCATGGCCCCACAGCGATCCGGTGTCCTTCAAATCGGCGCCGCTGCAGAACGACTTGTCGCCGGCGCCGGTCACGATCAGCACGCGCGCGGCGTTGTCGGCCGCGAACTCCTCGATCGCGTGACACAGAGCAACGGCGGTGGCTCCGTTGATGCAGTTGTGATGCTGGGCCCGGTCCAGCGTGACGATCCGCACCGGCCCGTCGGATGTGACGGCAACCCTGCTCATCGGCTCCCCCTTTTTCCGCGTCTTGAAAGGATGCGGCAAACTCCCTAGGCTCCGCAGCATATGAAAGCCTCCTACCTGCTGGTCGATGTCTTCACCGACCGTCCCTTCGCCGGCAACGCGCTGGCCGTCTTCCCCGACGGCCACGACATCCCCGAAGAGCTGATGCAGCCGATCGCACGCGAGATGAACCTGTCCGAGACGGTCTTCGTCACTCACATCGCCGACGACCGCTACGAATCGCGGATCTTCACTCCCTCCGTGGAGATGGCATTCGCCGGCCACCCGACGCTGGGCACCGCCTGGTGCTTGCGTCACCTGGGGCGGCTTGAGGGACCCCGTGCCGTTCAGCGGACGAAGGCCGGGGATACGTCCGTGTCCTTGGCGCTGGATACGGCCTGGCTGGAGCGGACCGGCACCGTCGGCGCCGATATCGAAGACACATCGTTCATCGCGCCGGCTCTGGGACTTTCGGAGATGGACGTCGGCTTCAACGCCGGGGTGCTGGGCTTCGACCGGATGTGGCTGGCGCCCGCGTTCGCCGACGCCGGCGTGGAGCAGCTTCTGGTTCCCGTCGCCGACGCGATGACCTTGTCGAAGATGACGCCACGACCCGAGGTCATAGATCTGACCGGGGACGGCGTCTATTGCTTCACCGCACTTGCGCCGACGCGCATCAAGGCTCGCTTCTTCGCAGGGGGATTGGGCATCGCCGAAGACCCGGGTACGGGCTCGGCGGCGGCGAACCTGGGCCTGTATCTGGCCGAGCGGCTGGGAGACCTGGCGTTCGACATCTCCCAAGGAGTCGAAGTGGGACGGCCCAGCACGCTGGCCGTGGACACCGCGCGCGGCCGTGTCCGCGTCGGAGGTCAAGTCGTCCTGGTCGGAGAAGGCGAATTACTGCTGTAGCGGACCGGCACGTTCGAGCATCGCCTGGAGGTCACCCGTCAGTCCTGAATCGGCGCAACG
>JBKKBA010000172.1:0-8322 GCA_046714275.1 Actinomycetota bacterium | reverse complement strand
CGTTTGCAGATTCTCACCGTGCACGCCAAGGGCAAGCCGGTTGCCGACACCGTTGATCTCAACGTCCTGGCGCGCCGTACGCCGGGGTTCACGGGGGCCGACCTTGCCAACGTCATGAACGAGGCGGCGTTGCTGTCGGCGCGTCGCGGCGTCAAGCAGATCGGAAACAGCGAGCTGGAGGAAGCCGTGGATCGCGTCGTCGCCGGTCCCGAGCGCAAGAGCCGCGTCATCTCCGACAAAGAGAAGCGGATCATCGCCTACCACGAGGGCGGACACACCGTCGTCGGCCACGCGCTGCCGAACGCCGATCCCGTCCACAAGGTTTCGATCATTCCGCGCGGACGCGCGCTGGGCTGGACGCTGTCGCTGCCGACGGAGGACCGGTTCATGGTCAGTCGCGCCGAGCTGATCGATGAGCTGGCGATGTTCCTGGGCGGCCGGGTCGCCGAAGAGCTGGTCTTTGAGGACCCGACCACCGGAGCGCAGGACGACATCGCGCGCGCCACCAAGATTGCTCGCCAGATGGTGACCGAGTTCGGCATGAGCGAGCGGCTGGGGCCGCTGACGCTGGGTCACAAGCAAGATACGGTGTTCTTAGGCCGCGACATGTCGTCCACGCCCGACTACTCCGACAGCATCGCCTACGAGATCGACAAGGAAGTGCGACGCTTGATCGACGAGGCTCACAACGAAGCGCGCGAGATCCTCATCGAGAATCGCAAGACGCTGGATGCGATCGTCGAAACGCTGCTAGAGAAAGAGACGATCGAAAAGGACGAGCTCACCAAGATCCTGGGGCCGGTAAAGAAGCGGACGGCGCGCGGCATGAACGGTTCGCGCCTGAACGGCCGCATCACCGACAAGGTCAAGGTTGCGCCGGCGCGTCGCCCCGCCGGCGCCCCCGCGCAGGCCAAGGCGCAGGCCAAGGCAAAGCCGAAGCGCAAGCCCAAGCCCAAGCCCGGCCTCTCTCCGGCGTAGCGCTCCGGCCGGTGAACGACTTCGATCGATCAGGCTCCGAAGCATCGATGCGCGCGTTCCTTGCTGCCGTCGGCGAAGATCCGGAGCGTACTGGGCTGGAGCAAACCCCAGCCCGCGTTGCCGCCGCCTACGAAGAGCTTCTCTCCGGCCGTTCGATCGATCCCGCGTCGGTGCTGGAGCCGTTGCCCGGTGAACGCAGCGACGCGCTGATCGTCGCGCGCGACATTCGGCTGGCTTCCTTATGTGAACATCATCTTCTTCCCTTCGTCGGCACCGCCGCCGTTGCGTACCTGCCCGGTGAGGACGGCCGGATCTGCGGCATCTCGAAACTCACCCGGTTGATCGAGGTGCTGTCGCGCCGTCTGCAGGTCCAGGAGCGGCTGGTCGCGCAGGCCGCCGACGCGCTGGAGAAGGCGCTGTCGCCCCGCGGGGTTTTCATCTACGCCGAAGCTGAGCATCTGTGCATGACGATGCGCGGCGCCCGCGCCGAAGGATCCACGATCGTCACGACCGAAGCGCGTGGAGTTTGGGCCGGCGATACCGCGGCGCGGATGGAATTGTTGTCGCTCATTCGCTCCCCGCGTCCGTGACCGCGGCGCCCGACTGCCCCCTGCCGCGCGGCGTGCTGGCGCTTTCGCAGCGCACGCATGTGATGGGAATCGTCAACGTGACTCCCGATTCCTTTAGCGACGGCGGGCTCTTCTACGATGCGAAGGACGCGATCGATCACGGGCTGCGGCTTGCCGGCGAGGGCGCCGATATCTTAGATGTCGGCGGAGAGTCCACGCGGCCGGGCGCCCAGCCGGTCGGCGCAGCCGAGGAAGTCCGCCGGACTGCGCCCGTGATTGAAGTTTTGGCGTCCAAGACCGGACTTCCGGTCAGCATCGACACGTCGAAGATCGAGGTCGCGCTGGCGGCCCTGGACGCCGGAGCGCAGATCGTCAACGACGTGACGGCCGGATGTCTCGATCCCCAGATCCTTGGCGTAGCCGCGCGGCACGGCGCGGCCGTCGTGCTGATGCACATGCAGGGAACCCCCCGGACGATGCAACAGTCGCCGGCCTACGACGATGTCGTCGTGGACGTGCGGGACTTCCTCTTGGAGCGGGCGTTGGCAGCCGAAGCCGCCGGCATTGCCCGGGGTCAGATCCTGCTGGACCCGGGCTTCGGCTTCGGGAAGCTGCTGAAGCACAACCTGGCGCTGCTGGACGGGCTGGGCCAACTCTGCTCGCTCGGCTACGCGGTCGTGTCCGGAACCAGCAGAAAAGCGTTCATTGGAGCGGTCTTGGGAGATGCTGCGGTGGGCGACCGGCTGGAGGGCACGGCGGCGACGGTTGCCGTGGCGATCGCGCGCGGCGCCGCGATCGTTCGCGTTCACGACGTGGGCGCTATGGTGAAGGTCGCACGCATGACCGATGCAATCGTCCGAGCGAGGAGCGCGTAGTGGAGGGAACGGATCTCATCGAGGTTCGCGGGTTGAAGATCAGCGGACGCCACGGCGTCACGCAGCAAGAGCAATCCGAGGATCAGCCCTTCATCGTGTCGTTGGCCGCGCGGATCGACACGCGTGAAGCGGCGGCCTTCGACGATCTGGGCGCGACGCTTGATTATGCCGAGGTCGTCCGGCTGGTGAAGGCGACGATGACCGGCCAGCCTTATCATCTCCTGGAGACCCTGGCCGACCGAATCGCGCGCCAACTGCTGGCCAACAAGCGCGTCCTGGACGTGTGGGTGCGTGTCGCCAAAACGCAGGCGCCGCTGGACGCCGACGTCGAAGAGGTCGCCGTCGAGGTCAGCCGGTCCCGCGAAGACGTCGATAACGCCGAGCTTCCCTGATGCGCGCATACCTGGGGCTGGGAGGGAACCTTGGCGATCCGGCCGCGACGCTGGCCGCGGTGCCGGACGCGCTTCGGGCGCGTGCCGTCAACGTCACCAACGCGTCGCGAGTCTTCGTGACCGCCCCGGTCGGCGGCCCGCCCGGGCAGCCGGACTTTCTCAATCAGGCGCTTGAGGTCTCCACGATGTGCCTGCCGTTCGAGCTGCTGGACGCCTGCCGGTCCATCGAGGTCGCCTTCGGCCGCAACCGCCGGGCCGAGGAGAAGAACGGCCCTCGCACGCTGGACATCGACATCCTGGCCATTGAAGGCACAACCATCGCGGAACGAACCCTGACCGTCCCGCATCCGCGGCTGCACGAGCGCGCCTTCGCGCTGGTTCCCCTGGCAGAGATCGCGCCCGAGCTAGAGGTCCCCGGCCACGGAACCGTCGCCGGCCTGCTGGTCGCACTGAACGACGTCGACGGCGTCCGCCTAGCCACCTAACGGCGGCGCGAAGATCTCTCGCGCTTGCGCTATAGTGAAGGGGTCCGAACGGTACTCCGCACGGGGACCGGAACGGAGGGAAACGTGACCGAGTTCGCACGCCCCTCTCCTGGAGGGGCTTTTTCATCCGGCCTTGACGGCGCGCCCCCGGGTGCGTTCGAGGTCGCCGTTGTCGGCGCAGGGCGAGTCGGATGCTCGATCGGCCGGGCCCTTGCGGCCAAGGGGCACCGCATTGTCGCTGCATCGACCGCCAGTCCGTCTTCGGCCGGCCGCGTCCGCGACGCGTTGGGCGACGTGCCTCTCACCTCACCAGGTGACGCGGCGCTGGGTGCCGATGTCGTCGTGATCGCCGTCCCCGACGACGCGCTGGCGTCGGTTGCCGCCGTGGTTGCGAACGGGCTTCGCCCCGGGGCGGCCGTGATCCATACCAGCGGCCTGCACGGCGTGGCCCCGCTTCGTCCTTGCGGCCCCCGCATCGCCGCGATCCATCCGGCGCAAGCGATTCCGACACCCAAGGCCGACCTGTCCGGGGTGTGGTTCGGCGTGACGTGCGATGCCCCGATGAGCGAGTTCAGCGGCTGGTTCGTGGCGCAGCTCGGCGGAATTCCGCTGCCGATCGCCGAAGACCAGCGTCCCCTGTATCACGCCGCGCTGGTGATGGCGTCCAACTTTGCCGTGGCGATTGCCGGCGATGCCGAAGACCTGCTTCCCGACCGGCGGGTCCTGGGTCCGCTGCTGCGACAGACGGTCGACAATGTCATCCAGATGGGGGCCGATGCCGCCCTTACAGGGCCGATTGTGCGCGGCGATGCCGGCACCGTGCGCGCGCACCTTGCGGCGCTGCCGTCGCACCTGCTGGAGTCCTACGTTGCCAACGCCAGGCGGGCCGTGGCTCGTGCCGTTGGCTCCGGCCGGCTGGATGTCGCGGGAGCCGCCGCGGTCGCCGCCGTGCTGGACGAGGTGATGGTGCGATGAAGGTTTTCACCACCAAGGCCGCCTTCCGCGCGGCGCTGGACCGGGAACGAGCCCGCGGGCGCACCGTCGGGTTTGTGCCGACAATGGGCTTTCTGCACGACGGCCACGCCAGTCTTATGCGCGAGGCTCGCCAAGCGTGCGATGTCGTCGCCGTCAGCATCTTCGTCAACCCCCTGCAGTTCGGGGCCGGCGAAGACCTTGCCGCGTATCCGCGTGATCTGCAGCGCGACCTAGCCATGTGCGAAACGGAAGAGGTTGACTACGTGCTGCACCCCGACGTTCGGGAGATGTATCCGGAACCGGCGGCGGTCACCCTATCGGCCGGCCGGCTGGGCACCGTGCTCTGCGGGCGAACCCGGCCCGGTCACTTCGACGGCGTTGCAACCGTTGTGGCCAAGCTGCTGAACATCGCCGGCCCCTGCCGCGCCTACTTCGGGCAGAAGGACGCCCAGCAGTTGGTGGTGATCCGGCGGCTGGTATCGGGATTGGACTTTGCCGTCGAAGTCGTCGGCTGCCCCACCGTCCGCGAGCCCGATGGGCTGGCGATGTCGTCGCGCAATAGCTACCTCTCGGCCCAGGAGCGCGGCGCCGCCGCGGTGTTGAGCAAAACGCTGGAAGAGGCGGCGTCGGGAATCGAAGGTGGCGAGCGCGACGCGCGACGGATCGCGGTGTTGATGGCCGAGCGCATATCATCCGAGCCGCTCGCGCGGCTGGACTATGCCGCGTGCGTGGATCCGGAAACGCTTGCAGATATCACCACGATCGACGGGCCCGTTCTGCTGGCCGTGGCGGCGTGGGTAGGCCCGGCGCGGCTGATCGACAACAGGACCGTCTTCCTTGTCCAGGGAAGCGGAGGGGGCAAAACGACGGCGACTCCTTCGGGAGCGTCGAGCGGAGGGTGAGGGAAATGCTAAGGACAATGTTGAAGTCCAAGATCCACCGGGCGACGGTTACCGACGCCAACGTGGACTACGTCGGATCGATCACCATCGACGAAGACTTGATGAAGGCCGCGGATTTGCTGGAATACGAGCGTGTCCAGGTCGTCGATGTGGACAACGGCGCGCGCCTGGAGACCTACGCGATTCCCGGGCCGCCCGGCAGTGGAGTGATCTGCCTGAATGGCGCTGCGGCGCGGCTGGTTGAGCCCGGCGATCGCGTGATCGTCATGTCTTACGCGCAGATGTCCGACGCCGAGGCTCGCGGCATGAAGCCGACCGTTGTCTTTGTCGATGAGCGCAATCGCATCACGCACATCGGCACGTCGGTGACCGAGCTGGGCCGGGCGATCTCGGCGCCGTGACCGCAGACCCCGGCGTCGTCGCGGATGCGGTCCGCCGCGCCCTGGCCGAAGACGTCGGCGGCGGCGACATCACGACGGATGCGATCGTGCCCTTGCAGGGCGCCGGCATCGGCATCCTTGAGGCTCGGGAAGATTGCGTTGTGTGCGGCCTGGACGCGGCGCGTGAAACCTTCCGGCAGATCGGCGGCTGCGACCTGCCCGGCGATCTTGCCGACGGCGACCGGCTGAAAGAGGGCGACCGCGTCCCGCTGGTCGTCGGTTCTCTGCGCGCGATCCTGACCGGGGAGCGTGTCGCGCTGAACTTCCTGCAGCGTCTGTCGGGTATCGCCACGCTCACACGCCGTTTCGTCGATGCCGCGCCGGGCGTGCAGATCCGCGACACGCGCAAGACCACCCCCGGGCTGCGGGCGCTGGAGAAGCACGCCGTCGTCACCGGCGGCGGGGTTAACCACCGTTTCGGACTGAACGACGCCGTTCTGATCAAGGACAACCACATCGCCGCAGCCGGGTCGATTGCCGCGGCCGTCTCCGCCGCGCGAGACGCGGGGCACGCGCCGGTCCAAGTTGAGTGCGACACGCTCGCGCAGGTGCGCGATGCGCTTGCCGCCGGCGTCGAAACCATCCTTCTGGACAACATGGACGTTGCGACGCTGCGCCAAGCCGTTGCGATCGTTGACTGCGCCGCGTTCGTCGAAGCGTCCGGCGGCGTGACGCTGGAGTCGATCCGGCAGATCGCGGCGACTGGCGTGGATGCCGTGAGTGTCGGCGCCTTGACCCACTCCGCGCCGGCCGTGGACCTGTCGCTCGACGTGCGCCCGGAGTAGCCGATGCTGCTGGCCGTGGATGTCGGGAACACGCAGACCGTCATCGGTGTGTTTGAGCGCGAGCGGCTGGAGCGCCACTGGCGCATCTCGTCGCAGCTTGACCGGACCCCCGACGAGCTTGCGCTGATCTTTCAGGGGCTGCTGGCGCAGTCGGGCCTGTCGTTCAGCCGCCAGGTGTCGGGTGTTGTCATCTCCAGCGTTGTTCCGCGGATGACCCAGGCGCTTCGCGAGATGACGGAACGGTACTTCCGCTTCCCGCCGGTCGTGGTCGAGCCCGGCGTCAAGACGGGTCTGTCGATCCTGACCGATAACCCGAAAGAGGTCGGCGCCGATCGTGTCGTCAACGCCGTCGCCGCCTTCGCGCTGTACGGGGGTCCGTGCATCGTCGTCGATTTTGGAACCGCGACAACCGTGGACGCCGTCAGCGACAAGGGCGAGTATCTGGGCGGCGCGATCTCACCGGGCGTCGAGATTTCGACGAATGCGCTGGTCTCTGCAGGCGCGCAGCTGCGCCGCGTCGAATTCACGGCCCCGCGCAGCGTCATCGGAAAGACCACATCCGATGCGATCCGAGCGGGAGTCATCTTCGGTTTCGCCGGTCAGGTAGACGCGATCGTCGAACGCATGCGCGACGAGATCGGCGGCGATCCCGCCGTCGTCACCACCGGCGGCCTTGCTCCCGTGATCACGCCCCACTTGAAGACGCCGACCAAGCACGAGCCGTGGCTGACGCTGGTCGGACTTCGCCTGGTCTTCGATCGAAATGCCGAGGACCGTTGAGCCGCGTCGTCGATCTTTCGCATGTGATTGAGCATGGAGCGGGCGCCTACCGCGGCTTCCCGCAGCCCGTCGTCCAGCCGTACTGGACGCGTGAAGAGAGCGCGTCTCGCTACGACGGCACGACATCGTTTGAGATCACACGCGTCCAGATGGTCGGCGCCACCGGCACGTATATCGACTCGCCGTACCACCGTTTCGACGGCGAGGACGACCTGTCCATGATGCCGCTTGAGATCCTGACCGCCCTTCCCGGCGTCGTGGTGGACGTCCCGGCCGGGATGCGCGGCATCGAGGTTTCTTTGAACCAAGATCGCATTCGCGGTCATGCCGTGCTGTTCCGCAGCGGCTGGGACGGCCGCTGGGGAGCCGACGCCTACTGGGAACCGGGACCCTTCCTGGCCGCGCAGACGCTGGACTGCCTGGTCGGCGCCGCGACGCTGGTCGGCGTCGACTTCGCCAATGTGGACGATACCGAGGGCGTCGCCAGACCGGCACACACGCGGCTGCTGTCGGCAGGGATCCCGATCGTTGAGCACCTGTGCAACTTGTCGGATCTGCCGGCAGACGGCTTCCGCTTCTCGGCCCCGCCGCTTGCGATCAAACGCGCCGCGTCCTTCCCCGTCCGCGCCTTCGCCCAGGTGCCGTAGGACCAAACTCCCTGGGATATCCTTGCCGCCGATGAGCGAGCGGCTTGATGAGTTCGAGCGGCAGCGCCTGGCGAAGATCGAGGCCCTGCGCGCGGCCGGCGTGGAGCCATATCCCGTCACGTTCCAACCGACGCATCGGGCAGCCGAGCTTCACCGCCGGTTCGGGGGCATCGAGGCCGGCGCGGAAACCGGCGAGAGGGTCGGCATTGCCGGAAGGCTGGTGCTGCATCGTGAGCACGGCAAGCTGTCGTTCGGAGTTATCCGGGACGGCGATGCCGACATTCAACTGTTCTGCCAGAAAGATCGCCTGGGCGATGACGGGTACGCGCGATTCCTGGACCTGGACCTGGGCGACTGGGTGGGAGCCGACGGGGACGTCATCAAGACCAAGAAGGGCGAGTTGAGCGTTCGGTGCGATTCGGTTTCCCTGCTGTCGAAGGCGATCCGGCCGATGCCCGAAAAGTGGCACGGACTCCAAGACGTCGAGGCGCGGT
>JBKKBA010000171.1:0-5352 GCA_046714275.1 Actinomycetota bacterium | reverse complement strand
CGGGAAATAGAACAGGGAGGGGTGGGGCCCCTCCCTGCGGGGGATGCGCTCGAGGGAGTGATCCCTCGATGCAGTTCCTAGTCTACCCCGACCCGGGGGGACAATCCCAAAGGCGCGCAGGATTTTTTTTGGGGCGGCCCCCAGTCGCCCCCTCGGTGGTCCCCGACGTCCGTTCTCAACCCCGGCTGCCCGGCCGACATTGTCGGGCGTTCGAGGACCCGAGTAGGATTGCCCGGTTTTCCGACCACGGGCCCGAAGCCCCTGGATGCCTGGAGGGTTGAACCAGCGTGGCCGACGACATCTCCCGCCGCATCGACGATCTGCTCGGAGGTGCAATCGACGAGCAGGTGCGCGAGCAACGCGTCCTGAACGACATGATGATCGGCGTCCGTGACGGAGTCTCGCGCCTGGTGGGTGACGTCGCCGCCCTGTCGGCTCGCGTGACCGAATCCCGCGAAACGGCTCAAGGCTTGCGTGAGGAGCTGCCGTTCCTCGTCCAGCGAGAGGTCACCAGCGCCGTGAACGCCATGTCCACGCGCATCGACGTGCTGGATACCGCGGTGGGCGAGCTGGTCGCCTCGATCGCCGGCCTTGAGGACCGGGTCGGCCCCGACGTGATCATCGGCGGTGTCACCCAGCGGCTGGAAGCGATGCGTGAGGCGCAAGAGGAGCAAGCGGGGGCGATCACGGCCGAATCGGCGCGCGCCACGATCGAAACGGCCGCGAACACCCTGCGTTCGCTGATCCAGGATGAGGCTGCCTCGATGCGGTCCTCCTTCGATCATTCGGCGTCGGCAACGACCGAGCTGGTTGACCGGCACCACACGCAGATCTCTCGCCGCCTGGCCGACGTGAAGAAGTGGACCGACGTCGTCGAAGGCCGAATGCGCGCCCTGGAAAAGGCGCTGGAAGCCAACGTGAAGATGCCCGTGGACGTCCGCAAGCAGCTCAACGAGCTCACCGGGTCCACGCAGGACATGACGGACTCGGTCCTTGAAGAGATCCGAATCAACGCCGAAGCGGCGGCAAGCCGCATCACCGCGTCGGTCGAGGGCATCGATCATGAGGCCGCGGAGATGAACCGCCGCTTCATCGAGATGAACGAGCGGCTGGCGCAGTTCCAAGAGCAGGTGCTGGCCTACCTTCAGGTGCGCGACGTCGCGCTGGAAGAGCGCCGCGATCAGATCGTCACCGAACTACTCTCGGACTTCCTCAACGAGCTACCTGAACGCGATCGCGAACGGACCGTCGGCCGGCTGCGCACCGTCTTCGCCCGCCGCCGCGACCGCCGCGACGCCGAGCGTTTTCGCACCGGGGGCACGGACACGGCGCTGCCACCCGTCTCGCCGCAGGCCGTCGCCGAAGCCGAAGCCGACCTGCAGCGCGAGCAAGTTCTGGCCGAGCGTCCCTGGGCCGGACGAGCATGGGCCGAGCCTCCGGCGGCGTCCCGTCCGGAAGCGCGGCCGCAGCCGGCCTCCCAGGATGAGGAGGTCTTCGACGGCGAGCCCGTCTCACCGTCCCGTGCTCGAGCCACGAGCGCGCCGGCGGCCAAAAAATCCGCGGGCAAGTCGGCCGGGGCGAAGAAGGCTCCGGCAAAGCCCGCCAAGAAGGCCGCCGCAAAGGAAGCGCCACCCAAGAAGCCGGCGGTCAAGAAGCCGGCCGCGAAGCCCCGCCCCGTTCCGGTGGAGCCCCAGGTGCAGCCCCCGGAGCCGCAAGATCAGCCGCAAGCCGGGGTGTTCGCCGAAGAGCCGCTTGCCGAAGAGGCCTTCGATGTCCCGGTCGCCGAAGTAACGGAGGCCGGCGAGATCGATGTTGTGGACCTGAGAGCTTTCGCCGAACCGGACGGTGAAGATGCCGCGGCTGCCGGCGACCCGCGGGGGGAAGGGGATGCGACCCCCGTGCAGCGACCCCGCTCGAAGCCGAAGACAGCCTCGCGCCCAAAGACGAAGCCGGCGAAGAAGGCTCCGGGAGTCGCTCCTCCGGAGGGGGAAGTCGGGGAGATTGGTGAAGTCGGAGCACCCGACCCTGCTGGTCCGATGGATTCCGCCGGTGCCGGCCCTGAAGGTTCCCCCGAAACGGAGGAGGCTTCCGAAGGCGGCAAGGCACCGGCTGAGGAGGACACGCTCCAGCAGGCGCTGGCCCGGGTGCAGGCGCTGGTCGATCAGCATCGCAGGCCCGGAGGAACGCGCAAGCGCGCCAAATAGCCGTCGCTCTGCGACGCCGCCTGCTGGAATGCCGGCCTCTTCGCCTCAAAGTAGCCCGCGGGCTGTCGGCGTAGTCACGTGGGACTACCCCGTTTCCACCCGGTTTTGTCATCCAGCGGGTCCTGCCCGGCACCGAAGTTTGATGTGACACAAGCGCGCGAGCGCAAACCTCTCCCCCCACGTGAACGGCGGGTTCCCAAAGGAGCCCGCCGTTTGCATTTCCGGCGCGCGGGCACCACCGGCCGGTCGCGCACGGACTCCCAGAGCACTCCACAGGAACTTCCGCAGGGACTCCCAGAGCCGCTCCGCAGGGACTCCCAGAGCGCTCCGCAGGGACTCCCGCCGGGGCTCTCCGGCGCCCGCTCACGACCGCTCACCAGCGAAATCAGGCCAAGCCTGCATGTGCACTTGTGAAGAAAATTTCCGTCAAAAACTTGACCTGGGGGGTTCCAGCCCTAGAATTACACCAGCGTAATTACAGTTGTCGCATTCGAGTTAGGTGGCCGGGCTCACAGAGCGTGAGCTCAAGCCGGAAGCGAGTGTGAATGAGAAAGGGGAACAGCGGGTGCGGAGGTTTTCGGAAGAGGATCTTCCTTGGCAGGAAGAGAGTCTCTGCGCATACGTGGACCCGGATGTGTTCTTCCCCGAAAAGGGTGGCTCGTCGCGCGAGGCCAAGCGCATATGCGCGCAGTGCACCGTGCAGAAAGTGTGTCTGGAGTACGCGTTGGAAAACGACGAGAGATTCGGCATCTGGGGCGGGCTCTCCGAGCGAGAGCGGCGCCGGCTGAAGCGGCTGGCGTCGTAATACCGAACCCAACTGCTTTGACCTGAACCTTCCCCCGAGCAGGGAGAGGAGGTGACAAATGCCAGCAAAGAAAAAGGCGGCCAAGAAGCGGAAGACCGCGGCCAAGAAGACCACCGCTCGCAAGACCGCAGCCCGGAAGCCCGCGAAGAAGCGGACAACGGCTCGGAAGACGGCGGCCAAGAAGAAGACTACCGCGCGCAAGACCGCAGCTCGCAAGCCGGCCAAGAAGAAGAGAGCAGCAAAGAAGACGGCCCGCAAGCGTGCATCCGCGGCTCGCAAGCCGATGGCTCGCAAGCCGGCGCGTCGCGTGACGCGCAAGAAGGCAACCCCGCGCAAGAAAAAGTAGCGCGGACGACGCGTTGAGGCCTCGCCCGCCTGGCGGGGCCTCAGTGCTTTTCCCAATCCAGTGCTTTTCCCAATCCAGTGCTTTTTTCCCGAGCCCTCTTTACCCAGTCCCGTAACGGGCAGGCCCACCCTTAGGTTGATAGGCTCGCGCGGCCATGGCCTCGGGGGTTCTTCTCGTTCTCGTCGCGACGAATGGGGCGCAGTGGCTTCGAAAGACGGTCGCCGCCGTGAAGGCGCAGTCCTACAGCGACCTTGACGTGATCGCTGTAGACAACGCATCGACCGACTCTTCTCGCGCCATCTTGGTGAAGGCCTTCGGCAAGGCCAACGTGGTTCGCATGGAACGGCGCTCTGGTTATGCGCGCGCCATCGCGGCCGGTCTGCGCGCCGCAGGGGAGCGCGCTTCCGGCGCCGACCTTTTCTTATTCCTCCACGACGACTGCGCGCCCGAGCCCGATGTCGTGGCGGGGCTGGTTGACGCTCTTGATTACGAAGACTCGGGGATCGCGGGACCGAAGCTGGTCGAGTGGGATCGGCCGGATGTTCTGCAAGAGACCGGCCTGTCGATCGATCGATATGCGCGCACGTACGACCCGCTGGAGCGCGGCGAGCTGGACCAGGGACAGCACGATCGCTTGCGCGAAGCCATGTGGGTCTCCAGCGCATGCATGATGGTTTCTCGCGACGTCGTTGAGCGCATCGGTTTCTTCGATCTTCGCTTCGTCGCGTTCCGCGAGGATCTGGACCTGTGCTGGCGCGCGCGGCTGGCCGGTTTCAAGGTCGCCTATTGCGGAACCGTGCGCGCCCGGCACGCGGCTGCGTCCGTCCGCGAATTGCGCGACGGGTTTACGCACGAACGCACGCGCTATTTCGTCGAACGCAACCTGCTGGCGTCGTTGTTCAAGAACTACTCGCGTCCGCGGCTGGTCGTGACGCTCCCACTGGCCGTGCTATTCGCTTTCGGCAGCGCCCTGCTCTATTTGGCATCCGGCCGGCGCCGCGATGCCGGCCAGATCCTTGAGGCCCTGCGATGGAACGCCGCCCATCTGCCCAGCTCGATTCGGGCAAGAGCCAGAGCGCAGCGAGTCCGTAAGGTCCCCGACGCTCAGGCGATGAAGCTGGCGATGCGCGGCGCGCACCGGTTTCGCTCGCTCGCGGAGCGAGCGTTCGAGCGCGTCGCCGGCGATCCCGCGGAAGGCGTCGAGGAAGCCGAGGGCCTGGCGACGCCCGGGCAACGCACTCGGAAACGATTCCGGGACCGCGTCAAGGCACATCCGGTCGGAGCTGCAGCCCTCGTTGCCGGCGTCCTGTACCTGATCGGGTCGCGCGGGCTGTTCCACGACGGCGGACTGGCCGGAGCCGACATGCCTCCGTTTCCCGATTCTCCGGCCGATCTCCTCCGCTCTTTCTTTTCCGGTTGGCGCGGGACGGGGGTTGGAAGCGCGGCGCCGGCTCCATCGGCAGGCTTCCTGGCCGGGCTACTTTCGATCGTGACGCTGGGAAGCACCTGGCTGGCGCAGCGCGTGCTGATTCTGGCGCTGGTCCCCGTCGCCGGCTGGACGGCGTCCAGATTGGCCCTGCGCCTTGGGTGCGGCACCACGGCGCGACGCATCGCGGCGCTTTCCTATGCCCTGTCACCCCTGGCGCTGTGGGCGCTGGGGGAGGGCCGGTTGTCGGACCTGGTGCTGGTCGCGGCCGCTCCGGGTCTGTGCGTTCCCATCGCTCGCGCCGCCGGCCTGGCCCCATGGAACGCTCGAAAGGACTTGGCGTGGCCGGCGATCGGCTGTGCGCTGGCCGTCGCGCTGTCTCCCTGGACCGTGGTGTTCGTCGCCGGCGCGGGGCTGGTGTTTGCGGCCGCCGTTGCGGTCTGTGGAGACCCGCGGCGCGCCGTTCGGCCCCTGGTGGCCGGTTTGGTGATGGGTGGCGCGGCGCTCGTTTTGTTGTTCCCGTGGAGCCTGGAACTGTTCCGCGCCGACAGTCCGCTGGGAATCGGCGGCA
>JBKKBA010000170.1:0-3907 GCA_046714275.1 Actinomycetota bacterium | reverse complement strand
ATCCTGCGCACCGATCAAGGGCAGGCGTTACGGCTGTTGCCCGAGTGACGGCTTGGGCTTTGGGCTCGACGTTTCGGTGGTCCCCGGGGCCAGCCGACGACCGAACCCTGCTTGGCGGGTCGCTTTCGTGGGCTCGATCAAGTGGCGAGAGCGATCGCCGTTCGGTCCGCGAGACCTGGCGAAAACGGGAAGGGAATGGGCCCGCGTCAGCAAGGAAGGCATGGCGCGCGCGGCCCGGGAAGCCGTCTGGGTGCTGGGCACAGCAAACTGACCCCACCTAACTTACAGGATGCGCCCCATCGCTCGGAGGACTTGGGGTTGGCGATGCTCCCAGTAGCTCGCGACATCGCCCTTGGTGAGCGGCACAAGATCGTCATCGTCGACATCGTCCAGGTAGCCGAGCGCTTCGACGATGCGCAGCAGGGTAGAGCCCGGATCCTTTGGGCGATAGCGGTCCAGGAAGTCCCCCAGACCGGTCTCGGCCGTCCCGCGTTCGGCCTGCTCGATCGCCATCAGGTCGAAGTAGTCGCGAAGCTCGCCGCGGTCCGCAACGACCTTCAGCTTCATCGCGACCAGGTCACGAATCGACGCGATGCGAAGGCTGCCCACAACGAGGTCATCGTCAACGGGATGGTGTTCGCGCGCGTCCAGGAACTGGATCCTGGTCGTGGAGAACACACCATTCAATGTTGTCTGTGTGTGCATCGTCGATGCGAACGGACCGGTTTGCGTGAGCGCCGCCGCAAGATCATCCAGGTTGGCATCGCCGTCGAAGAAGAAATCCAGATCCCGGCTGATCCGGTGCCGCAGGTGCACTGCGATCGCCGTGCCGCCGGCCAGATACGCCGTCGCGGGCAGCAAGGGTCCGATCGCCTCCCAGGTGCGTGCGGTATCGGGAGGAAGGAACTCACGCAGTTCGTCGGGGATCACGGGAACGCTCCTGCGCGATGTTCTGGGCCAGGCGTCGTCGTCGCGCGGGGAGGCCTCGGGTCTGCGCGGCGTGCTTCCAGGCTGCCTGGTCAAGATGCGCCGTCCCCCAGGCAAGCCCATCAAGATCGCCGCTGGTGATGAGCCTGCGGGCAACGTACTCCGACGAGCGGTCCAGATCGAGCTGGTCCCAGTGCGTGTTCCAGAAGAGATGCAGAAGCTCGTTCGGCACTCGTCGCCCGGGTGTGGCCGGCCTGGAGGGAAGCTGCGTGCCGGCGATCATCGGGGCCAGCCGCTTCCAGAGCGACGTTGAGCGGTTCAGGTGGTACATGGCCACGTCGCGCACATGCCCGAACGCGATCCGTTCCGGCTGCCGACTGACGAGCCCGTTGCGCGTGAGAGTAGACAGGCTCTTGACGGCCGTTGCGGGGGCCAGCCCGGCGCGACGTGCGACCGCGCGTGCCGACGACAGCCCGCGCGGCGCTTGAGCGAGTGCTGCGAGCACCTGCATGTCGGCGCGCGCCCATCGCCGATCGCGATCGGTCGGCACGGCTCCTATGGCCAGGCGCAGGCGGGTTCGTTGCTCTGGGCTTACGACCGACGTGGCGTTCCGAGCGCTTCCCGCGCGCGGCAACTTCATTCCCAGATCGGCCGCAGTCCGGCGAACACGGTCGGCCGAAACGCCAAGTTCGCGCGCGACCTCCGGCACCGAATAGATCCTGTTCATATCCATCAGTATAGCGCGTTCTGAACGGTCGGTGTTTCGTGGCCGCCGGGGTTAGCCGGAGGCTTCGGTGCCGGTGATGAGTTCCGCGTTCAACGTTTCGAAAGGGATGCGGTTTTCGATCATCGACGGTAGACCTCCTTGCGGTGCGCGACCCGGGTTACCACGACGACCAGCGCTTCATCGTCAATGCGATACACGACCCGGTGGGCTAGCCGAGTTTGGTTGTGGTGGGGGAGGACGAGGGGGAGCGGGTGGATGAGGCGCGGTCGCGGCCTAGGACGACGGTGACGTCGGCGTTGGAATAGCGCTGGGGCGCGACGGCGATGGGTGCGGGGAAGCCCAGGGCGCGGGCGACCAGGTCGGCTTCGGCTCGGCTGCCGGTGTAATAGACGAAGTTGCCGGTAACGGTCTCCTCCGGCGCGTCGCCGACCCGCGTCAGCGCGAAGCCCTTATCAATCAAGCGCTTGCTGAGCCGCGTGGCGCTTCCCGACGGCGCGCCTTGGTTGAAGATGACGACGGTGATCCGGGCGGGATCCGGCGCGGTGACGCTGGGCGTCGGTGAGGGGGTCGGCGACGGCGAGGGCGTGATGGACGGCGACGGTGGGATGGACGGCAGCAGCGACGGAATGCGCGAAACAATGCCCAGCATGGTGCGCAAAGCCGCCGCGTCCACGACATACGAGTCGAACGAGCTTCCCTCGGCGACGCGTCCGGGCGCGGGGAGTTGGTCCAACGTGCTGCCCTGCGTTGCCAGCAGCGCCGTGACCTGCGGCACATGCGCGCCTAAGTTGGTCGAGGGCGCTCCGGCCCCCGAGTCGATCGACGGCCCGGTCCAGTGGGCCCAGTACGGCACGGCAAACCCGCCGGTGGCGGCCAGTCCCCGGGCCAGCAACGCGGCTCCACCGACTCGATACGCGGTGGCCGCGCGCAAGCGGCCTCCGCCCGGCACGTCCAGCAACGACTCCAGCGGGAATCGAACCAAGATCTGGGGATTGCCCGGCTGCAGCAGCGCGATGCCGGTCAGCTTTCCGCCGGAAGCAGAGGTGAGGGCGACCGGCGAGGGCCACGGCGCATTCTCACCGCCGCCGGCCTTTCGGAACGCCGCGTAGGTGATGAAGGGAGCCAGACCAACGGCGACCATCGTCAGCGTGCCGATCACCCGGCGCACGCGCTGCGGGAAACGGTTCACGAGCTGGGCGACGAGGCAGAGGGCGAGGGTGAGGGAGACGGGGACGGCGAAGACGTGTCCCGTCCGACCAGGACCAAGATGTCGGCGTCGGTTTCCAGGTTGCCGGGCAACAGTCCGACGGAGGCGACTCGCTCGCCGATCAATTCGGCGACATCTTCGGCGGCGACTCGGCTTGCGCCGGTGCGGTAGTAGACGATGACGCCTTCCACGGCTCGGCCCTTGGAGTTGCCGGCTTGCAAGTCTGCGTATCCGGCCGACTGCAGCAGGCTTGCGACGGCGGCAGCGGCTCCGGTTTCGCCGCCGCGGTTCAGCACCTCGATCTGAATCGCGCGCCGATCGAGCCCGGGCGAGGCGCTGGGGGACGGCGTCAGCTCGCCGGCCAGCAACAGTTGAAGGGCGATCTTGTCCAGCGTGAAGTAGCGAATCCCCAGCCGGTCTCGCACGGCGCCGGGGGCGTTGGCGACGCGCGCCTCCGCGGCGGCCAGAATGATCACGACCCTTTCGGTGGAAGCTCCCAAGTTGGTTCGGCGGGGATCGCCGCCGGGTTTCAAGGAATCCCACTCGGCCCAGTAGGGGACCGATATGCCGAGCGTATTGGAAAGGGCGCGTGCCAGCAGCGGCGCGCCGCCCTGCGCGTGGGCCGTCAGCGCGCGCAACGATCCGGCGTCGGGCACGTCCAGGGACGTCTCGGACGGAAAACGAACGATCGTCTGCTGGGATCCGCCGTCGCGGAAATGAAGCAGCGACAGCGTGGCAAGCGAGCCGTTCGACGACGTGATCAGCGCGACGTCCCGCGGCCAGGCGACGACCGTTTCGCTGGGCGCCGCTCGCAAGGTGGCGTAGACGATGAACGGCGAGATCGCGACCAGGACGACGCCGGCGGTTCCGGCAAGCCGCCGAAGCATGCGGATTCGCGCCGTGATTGCGGGGGAGTTCATTCGGCCGGTCGATTGCGCAGCGGGTTGAATTCCAGCTCGCTTAGCAGCGGTCCGTCATCCGGCAGAGCGCGCGACGCCGCCGCGGATCCCGCCCCCGCCGCCCCCGCGGCCGAACGGCTTGGACTG
>JBKKBA010000169.1:0-4006 GCA_046714275.1 Actinomycetota bacterium | reverse complement strand
GTGCAGTAACTTCGTGTTTACCAGCGGAGCCACGACGACCACCAGCCGCAAGCCGGCGAAGACCAACGCGCGTCCCGCCGGCAAGGGCGGCGGTGGTGGCTCGACCTACTACATCGGTACCGCCGGGCACTGCGGCAAGGTCGGCGACGAGGTTGTCATGCTGTATCTGCCGAAGGGTTTGGTTCGCATCGGGACGATCGTCAAGAGCACGGGCGACCCGGGTGATCGCTTGGCTCCCGACTTTGCGTTGATTGCGATCGATCCAGCACTGAACGCGGACGTGAGCCCTTCGATGGCGCATTGGGGCGGGCCTACCGGCGCGTACACCGGGAAGGAAGTCATCCCGATTCAGCATTCGGGATGGGGCCTGGGCATCGGGACCGGCGGAACGCCGCGCGCCGGACTTGCCTATCAATGGGGCGATGAGTATCGCTTCCAAGGTGCCATTCTGTTTGGTGACTCGGGATCCGGCGCGATCGTCGCCGGCGGATTGGCCGCAGGCAACATCACGCACATCGCAGTGGACACCGGCCAGACCGTCCCGGTGTGGAATGGCGGCACGTCGATCACCAAGATTCTGAGCTTGGTCGGGGGCCTGTCGCTTGCGACCTGCGCCTTGCCGGTGCCGTGGCCGCTTCCCGGCTGCCCGCCGGTCTAACGACCCGGTCTAACGACCCGGTCTAACGACCCGGATAACCGAATCGATGGGGCTCTTCGGAGCCCCGTCGTCGTTCCCCCAGGTATTCTGCACGCACGCGAAACGCATGAATTCCCGGGAGGAAACCGTCCATGAAGATCACCGTCGTCGGCGCAGGAAAGTACGGATCCACCACCGTTCAGCGGCTGGCCGAAAAGGGTATCGCGGACGAGATCGTGATGACCGACATCGTAGAGGGCATGCCGCAGGGCCTGGCGCTGGACATGATGCAGTCGCGGTCGATTGAAGGGTTTGAAACGCGCGTCACCGGAGCCAACGACTACGCCGCGACGGCCGGATCCGACGTGTGCGTGGTCACGGCCGGCCTGCCTCGCAAGCCCGGGATGAGCCGGATGGACCTTCTGGAGGTCAATGCCAAGATCATTCGCGGTGTTGCCGGTGAGTTCTGCCCCGGCTCACCGAATGCAGTGGTGATCGTCGTTACCAATCCACTGGATGAGATGACGTTCCTGTTCCGCGAGGTGTCGGGGTTCCCTGCCGAGCGCGTGATCGGTCAGGCTGGGATGCTGGACACGGCGCGGTTCAAGCACTTCGTCGCCGAAGAGTTGGGCGCGTCACCGGTCAATGTCGAAGCGATGACGCTGGGATCGCACGGCGAGACCATGGTGCCGGTTCCGTCGATGGTGAAGGTCAACGGCAAGCCGCTGACCGAGGTCGCCGACGATGCCATGATTGAGCGGCTGGTTCAGCGAACACGCGACGGCGGGGCGGAGATCGTCGGGCTTCTGAAGACCGGCTCCGCCTATTACGCGCCGTCCAGCGCCGCGGCGTCGATGGTCGAAGCGGTCGTCAAAGATTCGGGAGCCATGATGCCGGTCTGCGCGTGGCTGACGGGTCAGTACGGAATCGACGGCGTGTATCTGGGCGTGCCGGCGCGCCTGGGCAAGGGAGGCGTGAAGGAGATCGTCGAGCTACCGTTGTCCGAATCCGAAGTGGCCGCTCTGCGGGGCGCGGCCGAGTCGGTGCGAGCCAAGTGCGCCGACGTCGCGAAGCTTGCCGGCTGACGTGACCGTTCGCGACCTGGACGTCGCACACGTCACCGACGGAATCGCGGCCCTGCTGGCCGAAGGCAGCGTTCCCGATCGCGGGGGCGCGGGAACTCCGGTGGTTTTCCTTGAGATCGGCCAGGACGTGCATCTGGCTGGTGGCGACCTTCGCGCTGCCGTCAACGAGGGGATCCGGCGTGGAACCGCCGATGGAAACCTTCCCAGCGGTATCGTCGCCGATCCGGTGTTCGAGCGACTCCAAACCGGCGACAACACGCCGGCAATGCTGCGGGTCCGGATCGTTCCGGGCGACCGCGTCACCGTGATGCTGGATCTGACAGTGGCCGGCTACGAGAACATGAGCCGTCTGGCGATGCTGAATCCGTCCGAGGGGGCTGGGGGCGTTCAGAGCTTCGTGGTGCGCGTGGTGGAGGAGTCGAGCCGGAACGGCTGCCCTGCGGGCATCGTCGGCGTCGGGGTCGGCGGGAACTTCGAAGGCGTCGCCGTCATGGCCAAGCGAGCGTTGCTGCGCCCCGCGGGGCAGTCACATGCCGACGCGAGGTGGGCCGCGCTGGAACGGGAGTTGCTGGACGCGTGCAGCTCGATCGACACGGCCCCGGGCGGAGTCCCAGGAATCCTTGCCGTCCACATCGAAGCCGGAGCGACACACACCGCGTCCCTGCCCGTGGCGGTGAGCATCCAGTGCCACGCTCATACGCGCCGCGTGGTGATCTAGGCAGCCTTTGGCTCGAACGGATCGGGCGGAGCGCGAATTGCCTGCGGAACCGATCGGCCCTTGTTATGGTGCCGATCATTATCGGACCGCCGGCAAGCGGCGGCGCCGCGACGTCAAGACGGAGGGTTGAGCGCAGTGGCCAGGATCTTGTCGGGCATCCAGCCGACCGGCGACGTGCATCTGGGCAACTACATCGGCGCGGTCCGGCACTGGGTGGCAGACCAGGACACCGACGACGGTTTCTTCTGCATCGTGGACCTTCATGCGATCACCGTCCCGCAAGATCCGGCGGCCCTTCGCGACAAGACGATTCAGCTGGCGGCGATCCTGATGGCAGCGGGCCTGGATCCCGCCCGCGTCACGCTCTTTGCCCAGTCGCATGTCCATGAGCATGCGGAACTGGCCTGGGTGCTGAACTGCTTCGCCACGTTTGGCGAGCTGCGCCGGATGACGCAGTTCAAGGACAAGGCGTCGCGTCAGCAAGAGGCCGGGGTTTCGGTCGGGCTTTTCGGCTACCCGGTGTTGCAGGCGGCCGACATCCTTCTCTACCAGGCCGACCGCGTACCCGTCGGCGAGGACCAGAAACAGCATCTGGAGCTGGCGCGGGATATCGCCGGCCGGTTCAACTCGCGCTACGGCCAGACCTTCACGCTGCCCCAGCCGGCCATTCCAAAGGTGGGCGCGCGAATCATGGACCTTCAAAACCCGGAAGCCAAGATGTCGAAGTCGATCGATTCTCCGCAAGGAACCGTGCTGGTGCTGGACTCGCCGGAAGTTATCGCTAAGAAGGTGAAGGTGGCGGTGACCGACAGCGGCCGTGAAATCGTCGCCGCGCCCGACAAACCCGCCCTTTCGAACCTGCTCACTATCTACGCCGTCGCACGCGGAACCGGTGTTCCGGAAGCCCAGGAGCATTTCAGCGGGAAGGGATACGCGGATTTCAAGCGCGAGCTGACGGATGCGCTGGTCGAGTTCTTGGAGCCGATCCGAACCCGTACCCAGTCTCTGCTGGAGGACCCGGGACAGATCATTCGTGATTTGGAGCTGGGCGCCCAAAAGGCGCAGGCGGTGGCGTCGAAGACTCTGGCATCGGTTTACGCCCGAGTGGGCTTCCTGCCGCGCCCCTGAACGCTTCCCTGAACGCTTCCCTGAACGCTTCCCTGAACGCGGGGCGTGGCATCGGATCACCCATCGGCGCAATTTTTCGCTCCGACGGCTGCCGGGGTAAACCAATCTGGGGTGTTCCGGGTCAATCCGCGTAAGACGGCGGGGCCAGAGGCGTATTGATCAGTAGAACCGCAGGGGAGTTGGCGGTTCACAAGGTCAAGGACTGCGCGAGTGCGCAGTCTCGAAAAGGGGGGAGCATCATGAAGAAGATCCTCGGTCTTATCGCGGCCGGTCTGCTTGTCTTCGGTGCCATGGGCGTTGCGACTGCAGCCCCGGACGGCAACTGTGAGGGTGACGTCGACCTGCTTTGCACCGACACGCAGGGCACGGAGGACACGTCTGACGACAAGGAGTGCATCGTCTACCTTGCGCCCGACTGCGCCGCCTAAGCGACACAAT
>JBKKBA010000168.1:0-5586 GCA_046714275.1 Actinomycetota bacterium | reverse complement strand
GAACCAGGCCGATTGCGATCGCCAAGTCGGCGGCGTACACGGCAAGCTTCGGATCAACGCCGGACAGCCGGGAGCGCGGCGGCGCATCCGACGCGCCGGCCGGCGCGTGCGCCCGGCGAAGCAGCACGGTTGCCGCGACGCTCCACACGGCGACGATGGCGATCGAGGCGACCACCAGACCGGGGCGGCGAAACGGCGGCGCGATGACGGCCGAGACGGTCATCCACGCCAGCGCCGTGAACCGGAACGCGACGACTCCCAGGTGCAGCGTGTCGCGGCCGCGACGCGCGTCGGACATCATCGGCGCTTGGCTTGCGTCCACAACGCCGCCAACTCTTGCTCGGACAGATCGCGCAGCGTTGCGCCGCGGTCGCGCGCCGCCGACTCGACAAAGGTGACGCGGTCGCGGAACCGCCGCGCCGCCAGGCGAAGCGCCGATTCGGCATCGACATCCAGGTGGCGCGACAGCCCCACAACGGCCAGCAGCAGGTCGCCCAACTCATGCTCGCGCTCATCGGGCCCGGCCCGCTCCAACTCGCCCAACTCTTCGCGAACCTTCTGCATCGGCCCGGACGCGTCGTCCCAGTCGAAGCCGGCTTTGCCGGCGCGACGCTGCAGCTTGGCCGCCCACGCCAGCGCCGGAAGCGCCTCGGGGATGTCGTCGTGGACGCCGGTGCGGCCCTTCTCGTGCTCTTTGATGGCGTCCCAGTTGGCGACGACCTCGCCGGCACCCGACACCGTCACATCGCCGAACACGTGTGGATGGCGCGTCACCAGCTTGCGAACCAGGCCCTCGGCCACATCGTCCACATCGAAGGTTTCGGCGTCCTGCCCCATCTGCGCGTGGAACACCACCTGCAGCAACACGTCGCCCAGCTCTTCGGCAATGTCGTCCGATGAGCCTTCTTCGATCGCGTGCAGCAGCTCGTACGTTTCATCGATCAAGTACTTGGCCAGCGTCTGGTGCGTTTGCTCGGCATCCCACGGGCAGCCGCCGGGTCCTCGCAAGCGAGCCATGACGCGCACCACCTCAAGCAGCCGGTGCCCGCGCGGCGCGCGGCCGATCACCACCTCGATCTGCACGTCGCCCTGCAGCGCGCGCTCCAGCACCGCGCGGACGACGGGGTCGGAGGCCGCAGGAAGAAGGAAGGCGCACTCGCCCAGTTCGGCGGCCAGCGATACCAGCCGCTCGGCCAGCGCTTGCTCGCCGGCGGTCGCGCCGCCGTGCCCGTGCTGCTTATCGACCAGCAGCCGCAGTTCCACCCGGCGCGACGCCGGCGGGGGCGGCTCCCCTTCCACGACGGCTTGCAAGGCCTCCGAAGCAGCCTCGGCGATCTCCCGGACATCCAGCCCCGCCTCAGCCAGCCGCGTGCCGAACACGTCCCCCGGCGCGCACAGGACGGGGCGCCCCGACACGGCCTGCCACACCTCAATCGAGCACCATTCGGGCGCACCGGATCCGGGGTGGATGAGGTAAAGGTTTCCCACGGGCGCCAGCGTACCGTTTTGCCCGATCAGAAATGGATGACAGCACGCGCCGCGTCTGCCAAACTGTGGCCACGCGAGAGAGGAGGTGGTCCATCTGTCGTTACCGCATAGGACCCGCGAGGTGGCTGAGCGCTAACGGGATCCGGCCTGCGCAAGGCTGAAACGCCCGATCGCGCAGACCCATCAGTTCACCGAGCCGCGGGATGTCCGGAGTGGTCCACCGGGCCGCCTCCTTACCAAAAAAGTCCCGCGGATCAGAATTGCGAGGAGGGAGTCAAAACGACTCCCTCCTTCGCTTTTCGGCTACAAGCCGGGTGCGCGCACATGGTAGGCTCGCGAACCAAATCATGATCCGGGATGCGCACGTGGGGGAAGTCGACGCGATCGTCGACTTGTTGCTTGCTTCCTACGCCGAGTACGCCCCCGCCCCGGGAGACCCCATCGAGCTTTCCTGGCACGCCTACCGCCGCGAGCTGGCCGACGTGCGGGGTCGCTGGCCGATCGCCCAGCATCTAGTCGCCAGCGAAAACGCCACCCTGCTTGGGACGGCGACGTTCTTTCCCGAAGCCTGGCTCCCGCAGTTGGGCGAGGATGGATGGCCGGAAGGCTACGCGGGGATCCGCCTTCTGGCCGTGCACCCGTCCGCACGCGGCAAGGGCCTGGGTCGCGCCCTCACGGAGGAATGCATCGAGCGAGCGCGCGCGTTGGAGCGGGAGTGGATCGGGCTGCACACGACCCAGCTGATGAAGGTGGCCAGAGGCATGTATGAACGCATGGGCTTTGAGCGCTTCGCCGAAAACGACATCCCGATCCGGCCCGACTTCACCGTCGTGGCGTACCGATTGGCGCTGACGTGAAAGCGGAGATCCGGGATGCCCGGCCCCAAGACCTGGACGAGACCGCCCGCCTGATGGTCGAGTCCTACCGGCAGTACTCCAAGGACGTGCCCGAGCATCTGTGGAAGGACTACGAGGCCGAGATCGCCGACGTGCAACGCCGCGTGCCGTTTGCCGACCTGATCGTGGCCGAACGAGCCGGGCGGATTATCGGTGCCGTCACGTTCTATCCCGACGCCACGCTGTCCGAGCACGAAGGCTGGCCGGAAGGCTTTGCCGAGATCCGGCTGCTGGCCGTGGATCCCAATGCCCGCGGGTTGGGACTTGGACGGATGCTGACCGACGAGTGCATCGACCGAGCCCGCGCCAACCGCAACCCCACCATTGGGCTGCACACCTCGTACCTGATGGAAGTCGCTCGCGAAATGTACGAGCGAATGGGATTCGTCCGCTGCCCCGAATTCGACTTCCAACCCGACCCCGACGTAGACATCTTCGCCATCGCCTACCGCCTGGACCTCTGACGCTACTTTCAGGCGCACCTTGCTTCTTCAAGACGACGGTTCACACTCGGATGCCTGCGAGATGCTCTCGGCCGAGGCCAGCACCCGGCCCGATGCGTCAAGGGCTTCCACCCGCTTGAGAGCAGGGTTTCCATAGATTGCGAGGACCGCCCACCCCTTAACCGGCGCCATCTCATCCCCAACCCCAGAGTATTGAGCACGGACGCGCATCACGTCGCGAGAAACGAACGCAACGACCCAAGAAATCGCGGGAAGGTTCGGTCCGCCTCCTCCGCCGATGTCCACCACGACCAGCACCGGCTTGCCGGAACTCCGAGCGGTCACCCACACACCGCCGTAATCCTTACCGTTGAACGTGACCGCGGCGTCCTCATATAGGACACACGGAGGACAAGTGCCACCGAAACACGACCCCCCAGATGTTTTTTCGTCACCGGAGGGAGTGAACAGAGACACACGCAGGCCCGCGTGCGTGGTCCGGGTGAACAGTCGGCGACCGTCTGGAAACGGGCTGCGATCCCCACGGCGAAATTGGATGAAGAGTGCCGCCGTTATCGCGATGCACAGCACGCCGACTATGGCGAGCGCCAGCTTGCGGCGCGTCCGGCGCGGACCCGTAAGAGGAAGGCCCTCTGATTCCGCGAACGGAGAGCCCACCGGAGCGTCATTCATACCCTGACTCCCCGCTTTCGCTGAGCGACCTAGCCTGCGAGCCTACTCGGCTTTCTCCGGCCGGCACGACTTTGACGCGTCTGAGAATCCACCCCATCATTCGGCCATGGATGACGCTGGCCTTGTCGCGGCTGCTGCTCGGAACATGGGAGCCATGTGGGAGCATGTGGCGGTTTCCAGCGGAGGGCGTGTCGAGCGATGGGCCGACGCCGTCGCGGCGGATGCCGCGGCACCCAACGTGGCTCTGAACCGGACCACCACGACCGATCCAAACGTTGATCCCGCCGGCCTGATCGCACGAACGAAGTCGTTCTACGAAACGCGCGACCTGCCGTGGGGGATCGTCGATACATGGGGCTCGCTGAATCTGACATCCCAGGGCTTCACCACCCTGGTCCGGATGCCCTGCATGGTTCTGGACCCGGGCTCGCGCACTCCCTTCGGGATCCCCGATGGACTCAAGATCGAGCGGGTCACCGACGACCGAGGGCTCGTGGACTTCAAGCGCGCTCTGTTCCGCGGTTTCACGCTCGTTTCCTGGCCGGAGGACTTGAGCGCGCTGTTTCGTCGCCGGTTCTACGAAGACGATCTGTGTCGCTTGTGGGTCGGCTACGTCGATGGAGAGCCGGCGGCGTGCTCGGTCTCCGTGATTCGCGAAGGCATCGTCGGCGTGTACTTGGTGGCCGTTGTGCCCGAGGCACGCAACCGCCGCATCGGCGAGGCGCTGTCGTGGGCCGCAACGCTGGCGGATGAGTCCCTGCCGGCCGTGCTGCAGGCAAGCGCCATGGGGTTCCCGGTCTACGTCAGGATGGGATACCGCCAGATCGGCGAATGCCTCTTCTGGACGCCGCCATCCTGAAAGCTACCTCATGCCGCTCGCGCAATGATGCGGCCGACCTCTATGCTGGATACCCCAAACTGTTCCCGAAACGGATCTGTTGCACGGCTCCCGTGCAGGTGATCCTTGCCTCGTCGGTTCTGACGGGTGCGCATGACGCGGCCAATTGAAGCCGGCGCCTCACCGATCTCAGACCCGCTGCAACAGATGGGGCCCGTCGTGCATCATTGGTGTGAATGGAGCGAGCGGAGACGGCCGATGCGACAAGCGCCGGCGCGATTGCCGGGCCCGACGAGGGCCGGCTGTCCTTGCTGTTCCGGATGCACGGACATGAGGCGAAACGGCTTGCGTATTTGATGACCGGCGACGCGGCGCTGGCCGAGGACCTGGCGCAAGAAGCGTTCATCAAGGCCGCCGGAAAGTTAGCGCATCTGCGAGACCCCGACCGGTTCCCCGGGTACCTGCGAGCGTGTGTGATCAACCTCACTCGGATGCATTTCCGGCGTCGCAAGCTGGAGACCGCGGCACCAGATGAACCACCGCCGCCGGCGCTGGATCTTGAACAGGGCATCGATCTGCAGCGCGGGCTGGCGCGGCTCGGCCACCGGCAGCGGACCGCGATCGTCTTGCGGTACTACGCGGACCTCCCAGATGGGGAGATCGCGGATTTGCTGCACTGCCGGCAGGCGACCGTTCGCTCCCTTGTCGCCAGAGGGCTCAGTGCGCTTCGAATGGAGATGTTCGAATGGAGATGAAAGCATGACGGATCAGGATCTTCGAGAGCAGCTTCGGCGGATTGCCGCCAACGTTCCCCCGCCGGCGTCCAGTCCGGCCGCGGTGAGCGGCCGCGCTCGCCACCGGATCGCACGGAACGCCGTGGCCGCGCTCGCGGCGGTCGGCCTCCTCTCCGGAGGCGGCGTTCTGGCGTCGCGTTCGATCGGATCGCCGGGCGGGCCCCAGCGATCAGACAGCGCAGGAATCCTCGGCGCGCCGGTGACATCGACGCCTGCTGTTTCGCCGTCTTCGTCGAGCGTGCTCCCCTCGACTCGACGGGCGCCTCCGTCACAGAGTTCAAACGAGGGCCCACCATCTCAGGTCCCTTCCTTGTCTTCTGACATGCGGCGCCCGGCGGGCGCGTCTCTGACGGCGACAAGTGGGAGCCAGGGGGGTGCGCCGGAGTCCCACTGTTGGCGGTACGGGCCCTCTGGCCCAACGGAATGTGTTGATA
>JBKKBA010000167.1:0-8343 GCA_046714275.1 Actinomycetota bacterium | reverse complement strand
GCCGCGGCCGCGATGCCGTTGCCGCTGCCGATCAGGTCGATCGCGCTCGCCAGCAGCGCGTCGGAGCTTCGGAGCGCCTGACAGATCGCATCCGCCCGGACCGCAGCGGAGGAGCCCGCGGCCGCGGTGTGCAGTGCGGCGATGTCGGAGGACAGGCGCTGCGATGCGGCGGCGACGGCGGAAGAGTCACCGGGCACGGACTGCTGCTCTATTAGATCGAACATGTGTTGGAGTCTATACCCGCCCGCAAAGACAATGCAAGTGATTGTTGAAGGTATTTTCCAGAGCGAGCGATAGATGTTGGATCAACGACGATGCGGTTCTGGTGGTGGGCTTAGCCGCCGCCCAGCCCGGGTGCGACGATCCCGCCTTGGGTCATCTTTGCCAGGTCCAGGGCTGCATCCAGTTCCTTTTCCGTCAGCACGCCGCGCTCCAGCGCTACCTGGCGGATCGACTTGCCGGTCTTGAAGGCCTCTTTCGAGATCTCGGCGCACAGGTCGTAGCCGATCGACGGTACCAGGGCCGTCACGATCGGGAACGTTTGCTCGACCAGCTCTCGCGCGCGCTCCGCATCGGGCTCCAGCCCTTGGATGCAGCGGTCGGCAAACAGGTTCGCGGCCGAGGTCAAAAGTGCGATCGACTCCAGAAGGTTGCGGGCGATCAGCGGCATGAACACGTTCAGCTCGAAGTGGCCCTGCATGCCGCCGGCGACGATTGCGGCATCGTTGCCGATCACCTGAGCCGCGACCTGCGTCACGACCTCGGCCATCACGGGGTTGACCTTGCCGGGCATGATCGACGATCCGGGTTGCAGCTCGGGAAGGCGTAGCTCGCCCAGTCCGGCGCGGGGACCCGACCCCATCCAACGGATGTCGTTGGCGATCTTGGTCAAAGAGACGGCGATGGTTCGCAGGACGCCGCTGGTTTCGACGCACGCGTCTTTGGCTCCCTGGGCTTCGAAGTGGTCTTCGGCTTCGCGCAGGGGCAGCCCGGTGCGTTCGGCCAGGATCGCGATGGCGCGCGGAGCGAAGCGCGGATCGGCGTTGATCCCGGTGCCGACGGCAGTGCCGCCCAGCGCCAGCTCGGCCAGACGAACCTGCGCGTCGCGCAGCCGTTCGGTGCCGCGCCGAACCTGCATCGCGTAGCCCCCGAACTCCTGACCGAAGGTGACGGGCGTTGCGTCCATCAAGTGCGTGCGACCGGTCTTGAGGACATCCCGCCACGCGGTGGCCTTGGCCGCCAGCGCGTCGTGCAACTTTTCCAGCGCCGGCGTCAGGTCGTCGCGAAGCGCGCCCAGCGCGGCCAGGTGGATGGCCGTCGGGATGACGTCGTTCGAGGACTGTCCGTTGTTGACGTGATCGTTGGGGTGCACCAGCTTGCTACCCAGTTTCCCGCCGGTGATTTCGGTGGCCCGATTGGCCATGACCTCGTTGGCGTTGGTGTTCGTGGACGTGCCCGAGCCCGTTTGGAAGATGTCCAGCACGAACTGGTCGTCCAGCGTGCCGTCGATGACCTCTTCGCAGGCTGCTTTGATGGCGTCGGCGATCTTCTGCTCGAGCAACTCCAGTTCCGCATTGGCCGTCGCCGCAGCCCACTTGATCAGGCCGACCGCTTCGATGAACCGACGGGGAAAGCGCTGACCCGACACGGGGAAGTTGTCGACGGCTCGCTGGGTTGACGCGCCCCAGTAGGCGGCGGAGGGCACGCGAACCTCGCCCATCGAATCCTTCTCAACCCGGAAATCACTCACGTACGCCCGTCCTTTCGCCGCGTTCCGCCTGCCGGTGTTGTGGTGACCTGAGTCTAATGCTCCTGGAGTCAGATCAGGATCAGCCGCCCGCCCCCGGTCAACGCGGGCGCATTTTTGCGGGCAAGGCGGAATGGGTCTTGTGCGAAACAGGCGAATGCGGGAATTCGAACGCTTCACGGCAAAGGAGCGCGAACTGCCTGCGCCGAAGTAGGGGGCGGGAGGAGAGCGACCATGCGGTTTCGCGTTGTGCTGATCTTTGCGATGCTTGCTGCCGTTGCGCTGGCGCCTGTTCCCGGACGGGCAGCGTCCTACACGATCTCGATGAAGGACGATCCGCCCGGTGAGCCGTCCACCCCCGTCTACTTTCAGGCGCGCACGCTGTCGGCGCCGGCCGGCTCAACGATCACCTGGGCGAATGCCGACGCCGACTATCACACGGTGACGGCGTACTACGGCGCCGCATTCGCATCGAACGCCGTCGGGCCCGCCGGATCGTTCACGACCACCTACCCGGGCGGCACGGTGCTGTACCGCTGCCTGTATCACGCGTACCTTGACGAGCGAGTCTCGCCGCCGGCCTGCTTCGGGATGTGCGGCGCGATCCACGACATCGCGCAAGACCTGCAAGCGCCGGTGGCAACGATCACGACGCCGAATGGCTTTGTGTTCACCGGAGCCGTCCGCATCGACGGGCGGGCCACCGACAATCGATCGGTGTCCACCGTGAAGGTGTCGATCAAACCCGTGGTTGAGATTCCCGTGGTGCTCTCCCGGAAGGAAGGCTTCGCCGAGGACGCCAGCTCGATGAACCCGTGTATCGGCTGCCACGGACCCATGGCCCTTTGGACCTTCCGTTCGGATCCAGCGGTGGGTACGCGGGCGCCGGTGCTGAACCTGCCGCCCGGCCAGTACCGGGTGGACGCGCAGGCCGTGGATCCGCACGGCAACGTCGGCGATGCAACGCCGATCTCGATCTACGTCCTTCAGTAGCTTTGCCCTTCGCGTCGCCGCGTCGGTACGCTCGGCGCTTATGAGCGACTTTGCCTGGACGCCGTCCGACACCTATCGCGATTCGGCGAACGTCACGCGCCTGATGCGTGCGCACGGCATCGAAGACTACGAGGACTTGCTGCGGCGCTCGCAGACCGACATCGGCTGGTTCTGGGACGCGGTCGTGGTCGACCTGGGGATCCAGTTCTTCACGCCGTACCGGCAAGTGTTCGACGATTCGAAGGGCATCGCGTGGACGACCTGGTTCGCCGGTGCCACGGTGAACCTGACCTACAACTGTGTGGACCGGCAGGATCCGTCGGCGCGCGCGATCGTCTGGGAGGGCGAGGACGCCCAGACGCGCACCTTGACCTTCGGTGAGCTGCGCCGCCAGGTGGACCGCGTGGCGAACGGCTTGATCGGACTGGGCATCGGCAAGGGCGATCGGGTCGGCATCCAGATGCCGATGGTCCCCGAGGTGGCGGTCGCGATCTACGCCTGCGCAAAGATCGGCGCCGTGATCCTGCCGATCTTCTCCGGCTTCGCCGCGCCGGCCGTCGTGTCTCGATTGCAGGATGCGGAAGCGGTCGCGCTGATCACGGCGGACGGCTTCCTGCGCCGCGGCTCGGTCGTGCCGCTGAAAGAAACCGCCGACGAGGCGGCCGCGGCCTCGCCGTCGGTGCGCCACGTGATCGTCTTCCGGCGTCTGGGCCGCGACATCCCGTGGACGCCTGGGCGCGACGTGGAGTGGGCGTCGCTCGGCCCCGATCGCCCGCTGGATGCGGCGAAGCTGGATTCGGAGCACCCGCTGATGATCGCCTACACGTCGGGCACGACCGGCAAGCCGAAGGGAGCCGTTCACGTGCACGGCGGATTCCTGGTCAAGATCGCCCAGGAAGCCGCGCATCAAACCGATCTTCATCCCGGCGAGCTTCTGTTCTGGTTCACCGATATGGGCTGGATCATGGGTCCGTGGGAGTTGATCGGCGCGAACGCCAACGGCGCCGCCGTCCTGTTCTACGAAGGCGCTCCCGACTATCCGAAGCCGGACCGTGTGTGGGCGCTGGTCGAGCGGCACAAGGTGAACGCGCTCGGCATCTCGCCGACGGCGATCCGCGCGCTTAGCCCGCACGGCGACGACATGGTCCGCTCGCATGACCTGTCGTCGCTGCGGATCCTGGCCTCGACCGGCGAGCCGTGGAATCCCGAGCCGTGGCGCTGGTACTTCGAAGTGGTCGGCGGATCCCGCTGTCCCATCATCAACCTGTCCGGCGGAACGGAGGTGGGGGCCTGCTTCCTGTCGCCGACGCCGTTGACGCCGCTGCGTCCCTGCACGCTTGGGGGAGCGGCGCTGGGCATGGCGATCGATGTGTTTGATCCCGATGGCAAGCCGCTGGGCCCCAACCAGGTCGGCGAGCTGGTGTGCACGAAGCCGTGGCCAGGCATGACGCGAGGGATCTGGGGCGATCCCGATCGGTACATGGAAACCTACTGGTCCCGGTGGCCCGACGTGTGGGTGCACGGCGACTGGGCTTCCACCGACGACGAAGGGTTTTGGTATCTGCACGGCCGCAGCGACGACACGTTGAAGATCGCCGGCAAACGCCTGGGTCCCGCCGAGGTCGAGTCGATCCTGGTCGAGCATCCCGATGTCGCCGAATCCGCCGCGATCGGCGTACCCGACGAGGTAAAGGGCGAAAAGGTTTGGTGCTACGTCGTCTTGAAGCCCGGTGTCCAATCGAGCGACCAGATCGCCGCAGCGCTGCGCACGCTGGTGGGGGAGCGACTGGGAAAGGCATTCCGCCCCGACGCGGTGCGCTTCGTCAGCGCCCTGCCGAAGACCCGCAGCGCCAAGATCGTGCGCCGCGCGGTGAAGGCAGCCGCGCTGGGCACCGATGCCGGCGATCTTTCGAGCCTGGAGAATCCAGCCGCACTGGACGAGATTCGCGCCCAGTCCTGATCTCCCGGGGGTCGTTACCGTTGCGATCCGTTCTACGAGATCGAAGCCCCCCGTCGTGCTTGCTTTCGAAACATACGTCCCGAACATTTTCAAGCATTCGGGACGTAGCCAGAACGGTCGGCCGAAGAGTTTCTTATCTGGAGGCCTACAGGATTCCTGGTCTCTGTCGATACAGCGGGCGACAGTCCTCCGGCCTGCTGCCTTTGACGATCGACGTCGGGCGTCCTCAATTTCTCAAGGGAGCGGCTTTGACGTTGCGTGCAAACGTGTCCGGTTCGCAGATCTCGTTCAAACGCAACGTCGCTTGGTTCGTCGCCTTGACCCTGTTCCTCGGCCTCGCGGCTGTGCGCGTCCTGACCGCGGCACCACCAGCGATCGCCGCACAGCTTGCACCGCTGGAACGCCCCGATCGCGTGTCGGCGGAACTGCTGGCGCGCGCGGAGGGTCGTCGCGTGGAGATCACCGACGATCGAACCGAGGACTCCTCTACCTATATCAACGCCGACGCGACGTTTACGACCGAGTATCACGCCGGGCCGATCCGCGTCTGGAAAGACGCCGACCCAGCCAAGACCATCGCGGCCGGGTGGCAGGACATCGATGTGAATCTGGTCTCCGACGCCTCCGGCGTGCATCCGGTCGCCACGAAGCCCGACATGCGCTTCTCCAAGGGTGGCACCGGCGAGGCGGCCCGCCTGGCGCACGGCGGCCGCTCGATCGGGTTCACGCTGCAGGGCAAGGCCCTTCCGGCGCCGGTGCTCTCAGGCGCGATCGCGCGCTATCCCGGCATCGCCCAAGGCGTCGATCTTGAGTTCGAAGCGTTGCCGAGCGGATTCTCCGAGCGTGTGATTCTTCGCGAACGCCCCCTCACGGCACCGGTCTGGCGTTTCCCGCTGACGCTTTCGGGACAGTCGATCAGCCAGGACGCGAACGGACAGATCAGCCTGAAGGACGCCGCCGGCAAGCTCGTCGCGCTGTCGGATCCGGCCCAGATGTGGGGGGCGGAGATTCATCCCGTCTCCGGCGACCCGACGCGCCGCGCCCTGGTCACGACCCGGGTCGTTCGCCAGGCGAACGGCAGCTTCGTCTTAGAGATCGCCCCCGACTTTGCCTTCCTGTCGGATCCAAGCGTCCAGTTGCCGATCGTGGTGGATCCGTCGCCAACCTTGTTCGCCGCGGCCGACACGTTCGTGCAAAACGACTGGCTCGTCGGGCAGTGGACCAACACCGAGCTTCGGGCCGGCTCCTGGAATAGCGGGACGTCCAAGACGCGCTCGATGGTCAAGTTCGATGTTACGAGCCTGTCCCAGAAGCACATCATCTCGGCGACGATGAAGCTCTACAACTCCTACGCATCCTCGCCCAACAACCGCCAGGCCTATATCTACGCACTCACCGGCAGCTTTATCTCCTCCACAACCTGGACGAACCAGCCGCCGATCGACGCGGCGATCTATGCCTCCGCCTGGCTTGGCACCACGACCCCAGCCTGGGTGAACTTCGGCCTGACGAGCCTCGTCTCGGAGTGGGCGGCGGCCACGCGGACGAACTACGGTATATCGGTCCGTATGGCGAGCGAGACCGACTCCGCCGCCTACCGGCGCTTCCATTCGGCCGACAACGCGACCGGCAAGCCGATTCTTGAGGTCACCTATAACTCGTATCCGAACACCCCGAGCTATCCGCTTCCGAACACGAATGCGCGCTTGAACACTCTCACGCCGAAGCTCGACGCCATCTTCTCCGACGGCGATGGCGGCACGGGCGCGGTTCGCTATGACGTCTACCGCAACTCCGACAGTCTGCCGATCTTGACGTCCCAGCAGGGGGCGTGGGTCGCATCCGGGCAACGCTCCGCCTGGACGATGCCCGCTGGCAATCTCGTCAACGGCACGACGTATAAGTGGCGGGCCCGTGGATTCGACAGCATCGACAACGGCATCAACTACTCGGCCTACTACACGTTCACGGTCGACGTGACCGTGCCGAACACCCCGACCGTCAGCTCATCGGATTACCCATCGAATCAGTGGGCGAAGGGCGCCGGGCAGGCTGGCATCTTTACGTTCAACTCCACGTCAACCGACGTGGCCGGGTACCTGTGGGAACTCGACAACCCGACGCCGCAGAACTTCAAGGGCGCGACGGGCCAGACGACGCAGACGATCACGCCGGCGACGGAGGGTCCGCACACGCTTTACGTTCGCGCGAAGGACACCGCCGGAAACCTCTCCGTCGTGCAGCCCTACGCATTCAACGTCGGCAACGTCGCCGTCACCGCGCCCCAGGATGGGGATTCGACGCAACGGAACGTCACGCTGAAGGCCGTGAGCATCGCGACCTCGACCAGCGTGACCTACCAATACAGCCGGGGCGACAACACCTGGACGACGATCCCGCCGGCCCACGTCACGAGTGGCGGCGCTCCGCTTGCGGCCTGGCCGGTGCTGAGTCCCGGGGGCGTTGCGCCGACGCTCGTCTGGGACGCGGCGACAACGCTCGCGTTCCTGGACGGTCCCGTTCAGATCAAGGCGGTCTTCGACGGTGCCGGGACGCCGACCAGCGCCCCGCTTGATCTCTCCTTAGACCAGAAGGCGTTTGGCGGCGACTACGCATCGACCTCGGCCGGTCCCGGAACCGTCAACCTGACGACCGGCAACCTTGCCATTGCCGCCACCGACGTCTCGGTCGATGCCTGGGGAACCGACCTGAGCGTGTCGCGCTCGCTGAACTCCCGCGACGCCAACGCCTCGGCGAACGGCGTCTTCGGCCCGGGCTGGGTCTCGTCGCTCCCGCAGGAGGCCGCGTCATCGGACTTCGTGTCGCTCCACTCCGGCGAGGAGGCCGGACAGGGCGCGTTCGTGACCATGCTGGCGAGCGACGGCTCGACCATCGGCTTCACCAAGTCCGGCTCGGCCTATGTGGCGGAAGACGGCTTCGAAGACCTGGTCCTGACGCACCCGACGGGGGAGTATCGACTGAGCGATCTGGCCCTGAACACGACCGTGTTCACCAAGCCTGTGGGCGCGACGGATTATGTTCCCACCCAGGTGATTCAGCCCGGCTCGAACAACACGACCACCTACACCTATGAAGTCGTCGGCGGCATCACGCGCGCGACGCAGGTTCTGGCGCCCATGCCCCAAGGGGTAAGTTGCGTTCCGCTGCAAGCCGGCTGCCGAGCACTGTTGTTCACCTATTCGACGGCAACGACGGCAACCAGCACCGCAGAGGCGGGCTGGGGTGCCTTCACGGGACGCTTGGAGCGGGTTGACTTCAAGGCCTACGATCCGGCAGGCTCGGCAATGGTGACGATTCCGGTTGCCTCCTACCTCTACGACTCTCCGGCTGGGCGGCTGCGCGCCGTCTGGGATCCGCGGATGTCGCCCGCGCTGAAGACCCGCTATGGATATGACGCGACGGGCCACGTGACGCAAATCACGCCGCCCGGGGAGGCAGCCGTGGACATGACCTACCAGGCCGCCGGCGGCGACCCGGACACCGGACGGCTCCGCTCGGTTTCCCGGACCGGTCCGCAGGGCACGGCAACCACGACGTTCGCTTACAACGTGGGTTTGTCTTCGCCCTATGCAATGGGCGCGACCGACGTGGACGCCTGGGCGCAGAACGACAAGCCGGTCAA
>JBKKBA010000166.1:0-8139 GCA_046714275.1 Actinomycetota bacterium | reverse complement strand
CTTTTTCCGGTTTTGCGGGGGTTCCCGGGGGGGGGGTCTGGGGGGGGGGGGGGGGGCGGCCGGGGCTGCCGGGTCCATGGACCCCGACCGGCTGGCCGATCACGCGGCCGCGATCCGGGCCGAGGTCGGCAAGGTGATCGTCGGCCAGGACGAACTGGTGCGGCAAGTTCTGGTGTGCATGCTGTGCGAAGGTCATGCGTTGATCGAAGGTGTGCCCGGCCTGGGAAAGACGATGCTCATGCGCACCCTGGGCGACGTGCTCGATCTGCAGTTCTCGCGCGTGCAGTTCACACCCGACCTGATGCCCGCCGATATCACCGGCACTCGGGTGCTCCGCGAGGAAGACGGACGCCGCTCATTCGTCTTCGAGCGCGGACCCGTGTTCGCAAACCTGGTGCTGGCCGATGAGGTCAATCGCGCGACACCGAAGACGCAATCGGCTTTGCTGGAAGCGATGCAGGAGCGGCGTGTCACGGTCGCGGGGGAATCGCACTCGCTTCCGCGCCCCTTCTTCGTGATGGCAACCCAGAACCCGATCGAGATGGAAGGCACGTACCCGCTGCCCGAAGCGCAGCTGGACCGGTTCCTTTTGAAGATTCTGGTCGAGTTCCCCGAACCTTCCGAGCTGGTCGAGATCCTCAACCGAACGACGGGAAACAGCACGTACTCGCTGAATCGGGTGGTCACCGCAGAAGAAATCTCGCTGATGACGCAGACCGTGCGGGCCGTTCCGATTGCATCTCACCTGGTCGAGTACGCGGTTCGCATCGTTGCGGCAACCCACCCGGCTCGCGAGGAATCGCCCGATGCAGTCAAGCGGTATGCGCGCTTCGGCGCGTCGCCGCGCGGAGCGCAAGCGCTGGTGCTGGCCGCAAAAGCGTCTGCGTTGCTGGACGGCCGGCTGAACGTATCGGCGGAAGACATTCGAGCCATCGCAGGACCGGCGCTGCGCCACCGCGTGATCCTGTCCTACGAAGCGATCGCCGACGGCGTGACGACCGATGATGTAGTCGGTCGCGTGGTGGAAGCGCATCCTGAACCGTCCGTCGGAATCGCCGGGGCTCCGTAGGACGGCAAACCTATGGTCCTTCTTGAGCCGCGAACGCTGGAATCGCTGGAGCGGCTTGCGCTTGCGACTAGGACGCGGATGCTGGGGTTCTTTGCCGGCGACCATCGGTCGAAGCGATTCGGAACGTCGGTGGACTTCGCCGACTACCGCGAGTACCGGCCGGGCGACGACTTCCGGCGTATCGACGTCGCGCTGTCGGCGCGGTTTGACCGGCTGTTCTTGCGTCTGTTTGAGGCGGAGGAAGACGTGCCGGTTCGCATCGTGCTGGATTCCTCCGCGTCCATGGCATTCGGCACGCCGCCGAAGCAGATGCTTGCGCGGCAGGCCGCGGCCGCGTTTGCGCATATCGCGCTGATGCAAACCGATCGGGTGCGGCTGTATGCGGCGTCGGATGGGGGCGCGCAAGCAAGCCGCTGGTTCCGCGGGCGCGCCGACTCGATCGCTGCGATGAAGTGGCTGGGAGGACTTACCGCGGACGGGCCGTCCGGCTTCGCGGCGGCGATCAAGTCGATCGTGGAAGAGAGCCGGGCCGGCGTGCTGGTCGTCATAGGAGACTGCATGGACGCCGACTGGGAGGACTCGATCCGGCGTGCGGCCGGCCGGGGCGATGCCGCGCTTCTTCATGTGCTGTCACCCGATGAGCTAAACCCGTCCATCGAGGGTGACCTTACGCTGGCCGATGCGGAGACCGGCGCGGAAGTCCACATCTCGGCGACACCCGACGCCTTGGCCGGCTACCAACAGCGGCTCACGGCATGGCTGGAAGCCGTTCGATCGGCGTGCACCTCCCGGGGAATGACCTACTCCCGGTGCGGCTCCGACGAAAGCGTCGAAGAGCTGTTCACGCGGTCGTTGCGGCGCGAGCGGATCTTGCGATGACGTTCGTCGCGCCGGTCGCCTTCGCGCTGGCCGCGCTGACGGTTCCGATCGTCGTTCTGTACATGCTGAAAAGCCGCCGGTCGCGCACGATCGTGTCCTCCACGCTGCTGTGGGAGCAAGGTCCTCAAACGGTCAGCGCCAGCAAGCCGTGGCAGCGCCTGCGGCCTTCCTGGCCGCTGATCCTGCAGTTGTTGGCCCTGATGATCCTGGTCCTGGCCATCGCTCGCCCTGCGCGACCGACATCGGCGCCGGTCGCGGAGCACACGATCATCGTCATCGACACCTCCGCATCGATGCAGGCCAGCGTTCCCGGCGGAAGAACCCGTCTGGATGAAGCAAAGAGGGCAGCTCTCAAGACCGTCGAATCGCTGGGACCCGGGCGGCGAATGAGTCTTATCGACGCGGGTCCGCAAGCACGCGTCGTTCTTTCTGGCTCGACCGAGCCCCGCGCGCTGGTCCAGGGGATCTCGGCGCTGCGCACCAGTGACGGGACTACCGACGCCGCCGGCGCGTTCGCGCTGGGAGCAAGCCTTGAGGTGCCGGACGTTCCGACGATCATCCACTTCTACTCCGACGGCGGCGTCCGGCCCGAAGACCGATCGGACGTCCCGCCGACCGTTGTGCACATCCCCGTCGGCGCGCCGGCCGGAAACGTCGGCATCGCGCGAGTCTCCGCCTCGGCGCGCAGCGGGGGCTGGGATGTCTACGTTCGTGTCGTGAACACCGGAACGGTTCGCGCCGACGCCGCGGTGGTGCTGTCGGCGGACGGACGCAAGCTGGTCCGCCAAGCTGTTCGCTTGGAACCGCAGTCCGGTCGCGACCTTCGTCTATCGATCCCTGCGATTTCCGCTGCCGGCGTGGAGGCGCGCCTGGAGGGCATCCGCCCAGCCCCCGGTGCGCTGGGACGGGTGAGCGAACAGAGCATGAACGCTCTTGCCGTGGACGACGCGGCGCGCGCGACGCTGGACCGCGGCGCCGGAACGAAGATCTTGCTGGCGACACCGGGCAACGTCTTCCTAGAGTCGCTGCTGAAGAGCGTCCCCGGTGCCACGGTGACGAAGACCGATCGCACGGCGACCGCGCGCGGCCACACGGTCGCCGTCTACGACCGCATCGCGCCACCGCCGGCCCTGGAGGCGCCGTCACTGGTGATCGCAGCGCCCGGTGGTGCACCCGGCGTTACCGTGGCCGGGACGATCACCAAGCCGGTGGTCACCTTCTCGGCGCCGCGAGAGCCCTTGTTGGAGCAAGCCGACCTGTCGCGTCTGGCGATCCGAGCCGCGCAGCGGATTGCCGCTCCGCAGATGCGCACGCTGCTTGCGGCCGGCGACGACGCGATGCTGGCCGTCGGGGTGCCCGGTGGTCGCCGCCTGGCGTACCTTTCGTTCGACCTGCGCGACAGCAACCTGCCGGTTCAGGTCGCGTTCCCGGTGGTGTTCGGCAACTTGATGTCGTGGCTTTCCCAGGGCGAGTCCGGCGATCGCGCCGCACTTCAAGCCGGCGACGCGTTGCCGCTTCGCGTACCGGGAAGGGCCGACCGCTTCCGCGTGCGTTTTCCGTCCGGCCAAACCGTGACCCGCCCGGCGGTTCCGGCAAGCTTCGACGAAACCGACCGAGCCGGCTTCTATCGCGTCGATTACTTCGCCGGAACGAGCGCGCTGGGTCAAGAAACGTTCGCGGTCAACGTTCCGTCGTTGGAGTCGAACCTTGCGCCCCGGCCGGTGACGGCGCCGCTGGCGACTCGCGGGCAGGGTTCTGGGAGGCTCGGCGGATTGCGCGTGTGGGGTCCGGGCATTCTGGCGATCGTTCTGGCCGTGCTGGCGATTGAGTGGTGGGTGTCGCACGGCCGTCCCACGCGGCGGCGCCGGTTCCCGAGGACCCTGCCCGTTCGGGGGCGGCCATGAGCTTCGACCGTCCCGTGTGGCTGCTGGCCGTGCCCCTGCTGGCCGGGTTCTTCTTCATTGTGCAGCGCTACGGCCTGATCGCACTGGGATCCGGACGCCGGCGCTTGGCGCTGGGCGTGCGCATGGCTTTGGTCGTTGCGATCGTGCTGGCGCTGGCCGGGTTCCGCTTGGGCACCGGCGGCGAGCGGCTATCCGTGGTGTTCGTGGTGGATCGCTCTCACTCGGTCGGAGCAGTTGGCGGCGATCAATCCTTGGACTTCATCCGTAAAGCCGTTCGAGCCAAGAAGCGCGGCGATCTGGCCGGCGTCGTCGCTTTCGGCAAGGAGCCGCGCCTGGAGTTTCGGCCCACCGAGCGGCCGGTCATCGGTCCGTTCGAAGCGGCTCCCGACGCCAGCGCAACCGACATCTCGCGCGCGCTGCGCCTGGCTGCTGCGCTGTTCCCAGAGGGCAGCAAGCGGCGGATCGTGGTGCTGTCCGACGGCAGGGCGAACCGCGGTGACGCGTTGCGCGAGGCCGCGCGCCTGGCTCGCGAAGGGATTCGGATCGAGGGCATGACGCTGATACCGCAGGGCGGTGGCGAGGTCTTGATCGAAGGGGTCGATGCTCCCGCGCGCGTTCGTCGCGGGGAGGGGTTCCGCGTCGGCGTCACCGTGGCCGCGACGACGCGCACTCCGGCTCATCTGGTGCTGTCGCGTGACGGGGTGCCGATTCTGCGAAAGGACCTAGCGTTGAAGCCCGGCCGCATCACCGTCGTGGCCGAGGAACGTGCCGGTGCCGCCGGAGTGCACCGTTACACGGCTCGCATCGACGCGGCGACCGATTCGATTCTTGAGAACAACCGCGGCGCCGCGGCCGTGATCGTGGACGGCCCGCCGCGTGTGTTGATCGTTGAGGGCCAGCCCGGCGAAGCCGCCACGCTGAGCAAGGCGCTGTCGGCAGGCGGCATGACCGTGGATGTGCGCGCGCCATCGGGGATGCCGCAGCTTTCCGATCTTCTGCTGTATGCGACCACGGTTTTGGTGGATGTCCCGGCCGAAGCGCTGGGATCGGACCAGGTTGCGGCGCTTCGCGCAGCCGTGTCCGATGCCGGCGCCGGTCTGGTCACCGTCGGCGGCGAATCGTCCTACGGGATCGGCGGCTATCGCGGCAGTCCGTTGGAAGCGCTGCTGCCGGTCGAGTCCGAGATCAAAGACCCGAAGCGGCGCCCGTCGGTCGCCGAAGCGATTGTGGTAGACACCTCGGGAAGCATGGGGCGATGCCACTGCCGCGGCGGAGGGCAGAACGGCGCCATGGAATCCGGCGGCATCAACAAGACCGACATCTCGCGCGCCGGTGCCGCCCGCGCGATCCGCGCGCTGTCCAAGGACGACATCGTCGGCGTGCTGGCGTTCAACACGCGAGCCAAGTGGGTCGTTCCGCTTCAGAAGCTTCCGCCGGAGGACGTCGTGCGAAGCGGTTTGGAAGGGCTGCAGGCGGCCGGAGGGACCAGCATTCCCAACGCCCTTCGCACCGCAGTCGCAGAGTTGAAGCAGACGAAGGCCAAGCTCAAGCACGTCATCTTGTTCACCGACGGCTGGACGAACCAAACCGATCTGGTCGCTGCCGCGTCGGAGGTAGCGAAAGCCGGCATCACGCTGTCGGTCGTGGCCACCGGTGAAGGCACCGGCGACGTGCTGTCGAAGATGGCGGAGGCCGGCCGCGGCCGCTTCTATGCGGGCACCAACCTCACCGATGTGCCGCAGGTCATGATGCAAGAGGCCATCTTGGCCAGCCGCAACTACGTCAACGAAGGCGTCTTCCGGCCCGTCGTCGAGGCGATCACCCCGGTGACGCAGGATCTAGATCGCGCGCCGTCGCTCTTGGGGTACGTCGCAACGTCGGCCAAGGGCGCCGCGACCGTCGATCTTTCCGTCGGGCCCAGCGAGGACCCGCTGCTGGCGCGCTGGCGGGCGGGGCTTGGCACCGTGGTGTCGTGGACGTCGGACGCGAAGGCGCGCTGGGCCCGGCCGTGGGTGACCTGGGACGGCTTCCGCGACTTCTGGACGCGCACCGTTCGCTCGTCGTTCGCACCTTCCGGCGCCGCCGGGTTCGAAGCCGAGGCTCGGATCGAAGGCGACCGGCTTCGCGTCGATGTCCGCGCGGGCAAGCCGCTTCCCGACGGCGCGACCACCGAGGTCCGAATCATCGATCCGTCGCTGCGCGCAGTCGGTGCCGCGCTGGACCGCACCGGCGTTTCCGCTTTCACTACAGAGGTACCCGCCGGCGAGGAAGGAACCTACGTGGTCGCGGTCGCCGTTCGCGACGCCGCCGGCGTGTTGTACCGCACGACCGTGACGGCGGCGCGCGCGTACTCCGCCGAGTATCTGGCCGGAGAGCCCGACAAGACGCTGATTCCCGCGCTGGCGCGAGCAACCGGCGGCCGGGCAACGATCACGCCGGCTCAGTCGTTCGACGCCGCCGGGCTGCCGGCGTCCAGCGCACAGCGGGAGATGTGGCCGCTGCTGGCGCTGCTGGCGGCGTTGCTGCTTCCGATCGACGTGGCATCGCGCCGGCTGGTCGTGTCACGAGAAGACCTCCGTCGCGCCGGGCGGGTGGTGCGCACGAGCACCGCGGACACCGTTGTGCCGAAACGACGCCGCGAGCGTCGGGTTCGCCGCTCCCGCGACAAGCCCCGCGAGGAGCGCTTCGACCGCCTGCTGGAGGCAAAGCGCCGCGCTCAGCGCGGCCCCAGCCCGCCTCCCGACGACGAGTGAACCGGGCTGTGGGTTCGAACGACACCTTTGGTGGGCGCGGAGGGTATCGAACCCCCGACCTTCTGCTTGTAAGGCAGACGCTCTACCGTTGAGCTACGCGCCCCCGCGGGCAATCTAAGCGGTCGACTTCTGCGGGTGACGTAAGCATTCGACGACGTGGTCGTTGACCATGCCGACGGCTTGCATGAACGCGTAGCAGATGGTCGGACCGACGAATCTGAAGCCGCGGCGCTTGAGGTCCTTGCTCATCGCTTTTGAGACCGGCGTCTGGGCGGGGATGCCGGCAAGAGACCTCCAACGGTTCACCACCACCGATCCGCCGGCGAGGTCCCACAGCAATGCATCGAGGCTGCCTCGCTCGTCAATGGCCGCGAGGACGGCGCGCGCGTTCGCGACGGTCGACTCGATCTTTGCCCGGTTGCGAACGATTCCGGCATCGGAAAGGAGACGCGCCACGTCCCGCTCATCGAACCGGGCGACAAGTGACGGATCGAACCCGGCGAACGCCCGGCGATAACCCTCGCGCTTTCGAAGAATCGTCGACCACGACAAGCCGGCCTGCGCGCCTTCGAGGATGAGCATCTCGAACAGGCGGCCGTCGTCGTGAACGGGCACGCCCCACTCCTCGTCGTGGTACGCCAGATACAACGCATCCGACGCGGGAGCCCACTCGCATCGCGAAATCATCTCGCACCGGTCATGCCGACGGCAGCCGGCGGCTGGTCAGGATGGTGTGGCGTAGCACGAGAAGCTCAGCTGCACTGTGATCGGCTCGCTGTGGTGTTGGCAGCGCATCTGGTAGCTCTGGCCCGGGGCGAGCGTGTATCCGAGCTTGACCGCGGAACAACGGTTCACGCCGGTGCAATTCAAGGCGTAGACGCCTCCCCAGTAAAGGTTGGCGTCGAGCGTCCCGACGCCGCTCGCCGCGACGGTGAGCTTCCAAGCGCACGAATGCGGCGAGCCCGCCGGACAAGTCACCGTCCAGTAGCAGTTGTACTCGCTCGAAATCGGAACCAGCCCCTGCGAGTTGAGGCCGATGGTCTGAGCGCTGGAGCATCCGGACACAATGTGCGAGGCCGGCGCCGGTGCAGCGGCGAGAACGAAGACCAAAACCACGACCTGTGCGAGCAAGCGACGCACGTTTCCCCCTTCGCTAGATCTCTCGCCAAGACCTCGTCGTCGTCACCATTTAGTCTATGCGACTCAACGCGGCGCTGGCGATCCATCTGCGGGTCCATCCGCACAAGGCTGGAGAACGCATCGGCTCTCGACACCTTTGGTGGGCCCCCAGGGGCTCGAACCCTGTCCGCCAGATTAAAAGTCTGGAGCTCTACCCGGTGAGCTAGGGGCCCTTCGTGCCGGCGTATGTTACCGGCCCGCGGCCCTGGGTTCCGAGCCAAATGAAAGGGGCCGCGCGGAATCCCTGCGAGCGACTCCAGGCGGCCCCGAAACTTTGTGGGGGACATTCAAGGGATCGGAAAGGCCGGGCGCCTCGAGGCTCGGCGAGCGGCTGCTCTTGTGCGCACCCCTCGCT
>JBKKBA010000165.1:0-3293 GCA_046714275.1 Actinomycetota bacterium | reverse complement strand
CTCATGCGACGCAGCACCGATGTCGAGCCCGAGCCCGGAGCGTACGGGCAGATCCAGCACAAGATCGCGCGCACGCGGCGCCTTCGCGCCGTCGGGGGCGGCCTGCTGGCGGTGGCCGCCGTCGCGGCAATCGCGATCATCGTCCCACGCGTCACCGACGGGCCGAAAAAGGTCGATACGGCGGGTCCTCTGCCCAGCGGCAGCACCAGCGCGACTCCCAGCAACACACCGGCGGCACCGGCCATCCCGGCCGGGTGGAGCGTCATGCGCCACGAAGCCGACGGCTACTGGTTTGCGCTGCCCGACGATTGGAAAACGGGCGTGTTCGAAGGACAGACGTCGTATCGTCCCCCGGGGCTCGGCTCAGCCGAAGAAGGACGCGACACGTTCTTCGTCGAGATCTTCGTCAACAGCGGCACGCCGCTTCAGTTGAGCGGCGACAAGAGCGAAGCGAAGGTCGCGGGTTACAACGCAACGCGCTACGAGACGAACGAAGGGGACAGCCGGGGCGTTGCCTACGAGGTCCGAGGCTGGGAGTGCTACGCCGGTCCCGACGCCGTCGCCAAGTGCCAGCAGCTCACGCTGTATGTGATCGTCAAAGCCTCAACGCAAGAACTATGGGACCGGTACGGGCCCGATACCGACCAGATGGTCCGCTCCCTGCACAACGCCAAGGACCCGATGCCGCAAGGCGACGGCTTCCGGACGACACACGGCCGCGTGGCCGCGGGGATCCCGCTGGATCGCTTCTCACGGAACCTGATCCTGTTCATGGAGGCGCGGGTGTTCGGCGACTCGGATACCGCGAAGTCCTTCCTGACCAAAGAGGCCCTGGCGCTGTACGACTCGCACAAGGACGGCCTGGACCTCTACGAGCCCGACTCCAGCCGCGGCCTTTCGACCTACACCATCACCGAGCGGCGCGAAGCCGACGCGTCATCGGTCGAGTTCGACGTGCGACTGGTGGACTTCCCCCGCGAAGGGAACCAGGCGAAGACGGCCACCGCGACCGAGACGCTTGGGATCGGAGCCTCCGACAACTACAAGGGCGTGCACGGCGGCCCGTTCATCAGATTCGCCACGCGACAGGCCCCATGAAACGCCCCTACAGCCAGTGGCGGCGTTTGAATCCCAGGTAGAGCGAGATGCTGCTGACCGCCATCAGGCCCAGCGCGAAGAAGAAGCCGAAGAGCTGGCCGTCTTTGGGGACCAGCTCGAAGTTCATGCCGTAGACGCTGGCGATGAAGGTCGGGACCGCGATGATCGCGGCCCAGCCGGTCAGCTTCTTGGTGACCTCGTTCAGCGCGTTGGCCTGCTCGCTTCGGCGCAGCTCCAGCAGGGCGTCCAGCAGATCATCCACGTTTCGGATCTGGTCGGTGATGCGCAGCGTGTGGTCCAGCACGTCCCGAAAGAACGCGGCCGCTTCATGTCCGTTCGGACCCTGCTCGCTCGACTCCACGAACGAGGCGAGGGCGCGGCTGCCCGGCGTCGCGTAGCGGCGTAAACGCGCCAGCCGCTGCTTGATCGAGTAGACATGCGTGGACGACATGGTGGTGGGGCTGGTCAGAAGATCGTCCTCCAGTTGCTCGACCTCTGCTTCCAGCCCGTCGGCGATCGCCTGATAATCGTCCACAACCGCATCGGCCAGCGTGTGCATCACCCACGATGGTCCCCGGCCGGGAACACGCTCTAAGCGACCGCAGCGCGCCAGCGCCTCGTCGATCGTGCGCTGCGACCGGTCGTGCAGCGTAAGCACGTAGTTCTTGCCGGCGAAGCAGGCGATCTGCCGGGCCTCCAACTGCCCCTCGACCTCGTCCAACTGGTGGATGACGACGAACAGGTGGTTGTCGTACTTCTCAAGCTTCGGTCGCTGGCGAGCGTTCAGGGCGTCTTCGACCGCCAGCGGGTGCAGGTCGAACTCTTCGGCCATGACCCCGATATCGTGCCGGCGCAAGGCGGTGATATCGGCGTGCGCCCACAGCAGCTCACCGCCGGCCAGCACGTCGGAGATCGTGGACAGATCATCCAGAAGTCGCCAGCCGCCCTCTTCGCGGTGGACCAATGCCGTCAGCATGGCCGGAACTGTACCGGCAGACCTTTCGCCAGCCGCGCAGTTCGGCCGAACACGTTCAGCCGCCCAGGTCCACGTGGCAGGAAGACATGCCCCGCTTCTCAAGGTACTGCTGGTGGTAGTCCTCGGCTTCCCAGAACGGCTGGGCGTCCACGATCTGGGTTGCGATCGGCCGGGGGTAGCCCTCTTGCGCCCGCTCTCTCACCTTGCCGGCCACCTCGCGCTGCTCGTCGGAATGGACGAAGACCGCCGTCCGGTACTGCGTGCCGACATCGGGTCCCTGCCGGTTGATCTGCGTCGGGTCGTGCAACTTGAAGAATGTCTCCACCAGTGCCTCAAAGCCGATCTGGGCCGGGTCAAAGGTGATCTGGACGGCCTCGGCATGCCCGGTCCGGTCGGTGCACACCTGCTCGTACGTGGGGTTGTCCACCGGCCCGCCCGTGTATCCCACCTTGGTCTCCTTGACTCCGGCCAGCTTCCGGAACTCGGCCTCGACCCCCCAAAAACATCCGGCCGCAAACGTCGCCTTCTCAAGGTTCATGTGCCTCCTTCGTCACGTTCAGCAACGAAGCCTACCCGCCGGTTCGTTCCCGGGCCTGCCACCTGTCTGCCCATCGAGCGAAGGTTGGGTTGCCGGTCGCGCGCGCCAGGCGCCGAAGCACGTCGACGTGAATCGCGTGGTAGCGCATGTTGATCGTGCGTCCTTGGAGCCTCTGCGGCACCTCCGTCACAGAGGTTGCTCCGCCGGCCGGTACCGTGGCCAGCGTGATCCAACGGCCCTCCGACAGCGCCTGAAGCCTTCCGGACCCTGACAGCGTCAGCCGGACGAACAGGCGCGGGAAGGCGACCACCGACACCGGGTACGCCGGACGAACCCCGCCGGCCGAGCCCAGGGACCTGCCGTTCAGCCGAAGCACCACTCGGCCGGCCGCATCCACCACACCCGCTTCACGGATCGACGCGTTGCCGGTGATGCGAAGCGCAGATCCCGCGCCGCGGCGCAGCAAGTCGTAGGCGCTCACTGCCCCGCCGGGGCCCGGCACGTCGTACAGGGGAAGCAGCGCTTCCAGAGCCTTCGCGCCGCTCGCCAGAAGCTGCTTGCCGCGCGGATCGTGAATCGACCTGCCGAACGAGGCCGCCGACATGATCGAGAACACGTGCCCGTTGAGCACGTACGAGGGCGTGGCGCTGGGATATTCCTGAACCCACGCTCCCCCGGCGA
>JBKKBA010000164.1:0-3889 GCA_046714275.1 Actinomycetota bacterium | reverse complement strand
GCGATGTACGGCGTCCAAGAGGAGCTTGGCCTGAAGAAGAAGGTCGCCTTTATGCCCGTCCGGGCCGCCGTGACCGGCAGCAAGATCTCTCCGCCGCTGTTCGAATCGCTGGAGATCCTGGGCCGTGAACGCTCGCTTCAACGCATCGCAGCGGGGCTGGAACGGGCCCTTGGCTGAATCGGTTGCCCGCCATGCCGCCCACCGGTACCATTCGCAGGCTTCCTTGGGGCGTAGCGTAACCCGGCAGCGCGCCTGATTCTGGTTCAGGTAGTCCTGGTTCGAATCCAGGCGCCCCAGCAACAGTAAGTGCAAAGCAAGGCCGGCCCCATCGTCTAGCGGCCTAGGATGCTACCCTCTCAAGGTAGAGACCGCGGGTTCGAATCCCGCTGGGGCCACGTGTTTTGATTGGGGGCTTTCGAAACTCGCTTCGCTCGTCTCTGACGCCCCCAACCCCCCCGCTTAAAGACGTGAAGGTTCGAGTCCGCCTAGCCCACTGTTCTGATGTCTCAGGGCATGGTGCACACGTGTGTCGGGCCATCGAAGATGGCAGCCCGGGGCTTTCCCGGCGGCGAGCTTGCTGCGAGATCCGGCGTTCGGCCCTGCGACCCACGGAAGGGGTCGCGCAAGCTAAGAGAACTGCTCCTTCGAGCCGGGCAGGCAGCTTGACGAAGCCGTGGATTCGTGAATTCCGCGAGCGAACCCGATTCCGGTGCCTTCGATGAGGGAAGACACTTTCACCGATCGATAGTCGTCCATCCCGCCGCCGTCGTCAGGGTCACCACAGACAGCGGCGTCAATGGTGACGTCGCCGGCGAAGTCGATGCCATCGAAGTCGATCTCGATCTCGATCAGATCGGTTGCCCATGGGTGCATGGGTGGTATCTCTCGTTCGAGCAGGACCACGCACGCGTGGCCATCCTGTTCGCAGGCGCGAACGCTCAGCCATCCACGCCCCAAGGATGCATCTCCAGCGTTTCGGATGCCGACCTCGACTGCACGTGCTCGACGGCCGACACGGTCCCCTCCTTCGAGCAGGAAGGTCTCGTATCGAGCGGTGAGTGACGTGAGTGTGAGGTCGGCTTCCCTCGGCGGGGTCTCCCAGTCGTTGGCCGGCGTCAGCGCGGCGTTGATGCCGAAGGCGGTGGTCGAATCAGGCACATGGACCAACCTAGCATCAGCGCGATCTGCCGTGTCGTCGTAATACTCCTCAAGATAGCGAGGAAAGTTGTCGTACTGGCAGTCGTAGAACCGGACGACATCATCGCCCTCTGGGAGACCTTCGACAACGAAGGTGCCGTCTTCCTGAGTAAGCGCGAGGCCGCGAAACCCGAGTGATTCCTCGTGAACGCCCACACAGAGGAAATAGATCCTTCTCCCTGACGTGCTTGAGGTAGTACCCGCAATCTTGCCGCTCGCATTCAGAAACGCAACGGAAACCATCCCGCCGTGGCCGCTGAGACTTGCAATGACGACCTCGTAGGTTCGTCCGGCCTCCGCGGTGATGGTCCAGGGTCCTCCCGTTGCGCAACCACCCGGAGCAATGATCGCGAGTCCGATCGAGTCGGAGGAGGCGGTCACGACGACATCACCGGTTCGCTCGGCGGTAAATGAGTACCAAATCGAATGAGACTCGAATGCCTCTCCAGATCCACAATGATACGAGTCCGCATCGGGCTCCGTCGTCGCGTTCGATGTATCAACTTGTTCGCGGAACGGCAGTGTCGATACAACGGTCGCGTCGGCCCGGTTGTCGTTTGGCGGGGCATCGACTGCGTGGGACGGCGATACAACCACCAGCGCCAGAAGCGCGGAGATCATAATCGTGGCACGACGAAATACACTCATGGTCGGGCTGTTGTTCGCCTCACCTCCCTTGCATCCCTTGACTCGACGTGACATCCGACGCTGTTGTCCGGAAAGATCCCGGCGCCGCGCCTGGTGGGCGTCACGGCCGAATAGAGCGCCTAGACACATTTGGAGGCGAGGGCCTCACTTCTTGTTCACGCGCCTGTCCTTGCCCCGGCCGGCCGACGACGTCTGCGAGTGAGGCCGGACTCGCCCCGGTTCCGCTTCGTCACGTTCATCCTGCCCGGTGGTTCCGTCTTCCCTGCTCGGGCGCTTTTGTGGACCAGGGAGACGGGCTTTCTGCGGCGAAATCCGACACGACGGAGTTGTGACCCTGCAGCTCCGCAACCGATTGGGGAGAGTCAGAATGCGCACACGCTTGCTCGCAGCCGCCATGCTGAGCGCGATGGTGCTCGGCTCGGGCGCGGCCATGGCCGATCATCCTTTCAGCGGACAGCCTTCAAATCACTGCGGTGCGCCACCCTCTACCCAAGAAGTGAAGGTCAAGGGCGATACCAAGCGGCCGGGCGTGTGCTTTGCCCCGACGGGCGGGTTCAAGGGTGCCGCCATCGTCGACACCAAGACCAAGTCCGTCTACTACGACGGCGACTCGACGAATCAGACTGGGACCAACCGGTGCGCCGACGGCTACATCGGAATCCACGCCGGCGGCACGACCCCACCGCACTTCGTCTACACCCCGGGCGGGAACTACGATCCCGATGCGGCCGCCGGTGACGGCGGAGCGAATGGCGACGCAGCGGGTCACCCGCACGACGATCTCTCTCCAGAGGAGTACGCGGAAATCATGAGTTGCCTGGGCGACTTCTAGGGCTAGTCAGCCGGCCTTCTTGCGCAGTCTCCACAGGTCTTCCTTCGGCCAGCGCCGCGCCCACTGCCGTTCGCTTTCGTCGCGATACGTGCTGACGGCATCCTCCGGCGCCCGTAGCTCGATCAAGTCTTCGACGGCAAGCCCGTTGTCGCGGAACAGGCGCAGCCATTCGCCGTAGGGAATCTGGAAGTCGATCGAGCCGGGCCACTCAAAGGAGCGCATTCCGAAGTAGTCGCTGTGAAGCGTCTGCGTGGTCGTGTCTGCCACGGGATCCAGGGTCATCAGCCAGATCGGGCTGGACACGCAGAAGACCAGCAGCCCGCCCGGTCGCAGCAAGCGCGCCGCCTCGGGCACCGTGTCTTTGGGGTCGGCGAACGACATCGCGCCGTGGTCGCAGAACACGATGTCGAACGACGCCGCCCGGAAGGGTGTTGCCGCGGCGGATGCCTGAACCAGCGGCACGCGCACCGCCGATTCCTTCATCAGCCGGCGCGCGTGCTGAAGCTGCCGGGCCGACAGGTCCAGCCCAACGATGCGCGCCCCGGCGCCGGCCAGGTGGATCGACCACTGCGCCGCGCCGCAGCCAAGCTCCAGCACGTCCTTTCCGCTCACGTCCCCCAGCGCGTGAAGCGTATCTTCGGGGATCCGCCAGACACCCCACGCGTCGGGCGGGCGAGCCAAAAGCGCGGCATTCCGTTCCTGATAGGCGTCGCTCTCCTGGTCCCACCCCAGGCGGTTTACCTGCTGATAGCGCGGCACTTCCATGAAAGCCTCCATCGGCAAACGACGGCGAAGACTACCCGTCAAGCCGGTATCCTGCGGCGGATATGACGATGCGACGGATGCGTGATGAGGATGCCCAGGCGGTTCTGGACGTCCGCCGGGAGGCGTTCAACCAGCCGCCCGCGTACCGAGCGCTGTCCGGGACGCAGCCGATCGAGCGGCAACGGGTCTGGGAAGAGGCAGGCGGGATCGTCGGGGCGGCGGTCGTTCTGCCGTTCGGTCATTTCTTCGGCGGCCGCAGCGTCCCCGCCGCCGGCATCTCCGGTGTGGTCGTCGCGCCGCACGCCCGCGGCCGGCGGGTGGCCGAGTCGCTGGTGGGGGAGATGGTTCGGGAGGCTCGCGAGACCGCGGCTCTCTCATCGCTGTACCCGGCGACGGTCCCGCTGTACCGCCGGCTTGGATACGAGTACGGCGCCGTCCGGACGACGT
>JBKKBA010000163.1:0-3809 GCA_046714275.1 Actinomycetota bacterium | reverse complement strand
GAGTCGGCGTGGGCGGGAGCGGCGCCGGGGATGGATCCGCGGCGGGCTCCGACGTCGAAGGGGTGGGGGTCACAGCCGTCGGTTCTGGACTCGGCGATTCCGAAAGCTGGCCCGAGGACGAGGTGCCGGACGCAGGCCCTGCCGTTCGCGCGGTCTTGTCATCCTTCGACGGTAGCAACTGGGCGAAGAGGGCGACCGATGCGGCGATGCACACCGCCATGCCCAGCCCGGCCGCGCCGCGCCGAAGCCGGGCCGGTGGCCGGCCGGACGGCATCCCGACGCTGCCGTGCTCAAGCTCCTCGGACAGGCGGCGGAGCTTGCGGCGAAGGTCGTCGTCAAATCCCATGCCTACTAAGAGCCTGGATCCACTCGAAAGGGTTAGTCGCCGCCGGGTCTGCTGAGCCGCTACTCGCCCAGCAGGGTCCGCAGACGGGCGCGCCCCTGCGCTAGGTGCGCCTTGACGGTTCCCGGCGCCATTCCCAGCTCCGTCGCCACCTGTTCTTCGGTTAAATCGTGGACGTACCGCAGCACGATGCACGCTCGCTGCCTCGGCGGCAGGCGGCGCAGGACGCTCAGCAGATCATGCGAGAGTTGGGTGGGGGCAGGGCTCGGTGGGGGCTCCAGAAAGAGCCGGCCCAGGGCTCGAAACTCGGACAGCGCCCTGCGGCTCCGGCGGAACAGCTCTCGGGTGATGGCCGTCCGCAACCAGGCTCGAACGGTGGCGGCATTGACGACACCGGGCGGGCTCCGCCAAGCAGCCGCCATCGCCTCTTGAACCAGGTCCTCCGCGTGATGCGCGTTCCGCGCCAGCATCAGCGCGAGCGAACGCGCGAACGGGTAGCACTCGGCGAGGGCCGCTTCAAGCTCGGCCGATCGCGCGCTCACTTCTGTTTGTTTGCGATCCAGGGCATCATCGAGCGCAACTGCTTGCCGACATCTTCGATGGGATGCGACGCCTGCGTCTGGCGCTGCCGGTCAAAGGTGGGCCGGCCGTTTTCGTTCTCTAGGATCCATTCCTTGGCGAACTGTCCGGCCGTGATCTCGGCCAGGATGCGGCGCATCTCTTCACGCGTCTCTTTGGTGACGATCCGGCGCCCGCGACTGTAATCGCCGTACTCAGCGGTGTCCGAGATCGAGTAGCGCATGTACTCGAATCCGCCCTCGTACAGCAGGTCGACAATCAGCTTCAGCTCGTGCAGGCACTCGAAGTACGCGATCTCCGGCTGGTACCCGGCATCGACCAGCGTGTCGAAGCCCGCCTTGATCAGCTCCGAGGCGCCGCCACACAGCACGGCCTGCTCGCCGAACAGATCGGTCTCGGTCTCTTCCTTGAACGTCGTTTCGATCACGCCGGCGCGCGTGGCTCCGATGCCCTTCGCGTACGCCAGCGCGACGTCGCGAGCGGTGCCCGTGGCGTCTTGGTGGATCGCCAGCAGCGACGGCACGCCGCGCCCCTCTTCGTACTGGCGCCGGACCAAGTGACCCGGGCCCTTCGGCGCGATCATCGCAACATCCACGCCTGCGGGCGGCACGATCTGGCCGAAGTGAATGTTGAACCCGTGCGCGAAGTACAGGGCCTTGCCGTCGGTCAAGCCGGAGACGATCGATTCATCGTAGACGCGCCGCTGCGACGTGTCGGGAAGCAGCACCATGATCAGGTCGCCGTCGGCCGCGGCATCCTTGACCGGCAAGACCTTCAAGCCTGCCTCTTCGGCGGCCGCCCACGACTTGGATCCCTCATAGAGCCCGACGCGCACGTCCACGCCGCTGTCGTGCAAGTTGCGCGCATGCGCGTGTCCCTGCGATCCGTATCCGACGATCGAGACCGTCTTGCCCTTGAGATGCGAAAGATCGGCGTCGGAGTCGTAGTACATCGTTGCCGGCATCATGCCCCCTTTTCGATTCGCAGAATCCGGTCGGCCATCGCGCGATCTCCGCGCGCCAGCGCCACCAGCCCCGTCCGGACCAACTCTTTGACTCCGTACGATTGCAGCAGGTTCGTCAGCGCCTCCAGCTTGTCGGGCGAGCCGGTTGCCTCGATCGTGATCGACCCCGGCGCGACATCGACGATCTTCGATCGGAAGATATCGGCGACCTCAATGATCTGCGCTCGGTTGTGCGAGTCGGCCTTCACCTTGATCAGCAACATCTCGCGCTCGACGGCGGCGTCCCGATCCAGCTCGATGATCTTGACGACCGGCACCAGCTTGTTGAGCTGCTTGACGACTTGCTCCAGCGGCTGCGTCTCGACGTTGACCACGATCGTCATCCGCGACAACCCATCGATCTCGGTCGGGCCCACCGCCAGCGAGTGGATGTTGAAGCCGCGCCGGGCGAACAAACCCGAAACGCGAGCCAGCACGCCCGGTTTGTTCTCGACCAGGACGGACAGCGTATGTCGAGCCATTAGAAGATCCCTTCGGGGGCGTCGTGGTGAAGCAGGTCGTCGTGCTCGGCTTCGAACTCGGGGCCCAGAATGATGTCGTCGTTGGATGCGCCGGCGGGAACCATGGGATAGCACTTCTCGGCTTGGTCAACCCGGAAGTCGATGACCACGGTTCGGTCGTTAATCTCGGCGGCTTTCAGGATGGTCGCCTCAACTTCGTCAGGGGTTTCGCAGCGCAGGCCGACGCAGCCGTACGCCTCGGCAAGCTTGACATAGTCGGGCACATCCTCGGCCAGGCGGACCTGGCTGTAGCGCTTGTCGTAGAACAGCTCTTGCCACTGGCGGACCATGCCCAGGCCCCCGTTGTTGATGATGGCGATCTTGACCGGGATGTTCTCCGTCGTCATCGTCGCCAGCTCCTGCGACGTCATCTGGAAGCAGCCATCGCCGTCGATCGCCCAGACCTCGTCGCCGGGACGGCCGACCTTGGCTCCCATCGCGGCCGGCACGGCGTAGCCCATTGTGCCCAGGCCACCGGAGTTGATCCACGTGTTCGGCCTGCGGAACTTCAGGAACTGCGACGCCCACATCTGGTGCTGACCGACGCCGGCGACGTAGATGCCTTCGCCGCGCGTCAGCTCGCCGATCTTGTCGATTACGAACTGCGGCTTCAGCGGCCCGTCGGGCTTCTGCGTGTAGCGCAGGGGGAATTTTTCGCGCCATTCGTTCAGCGTGGCCGTCCATGCCGAGTAGTCGGGCGCGCCACGTTCCTCGATCGCCGCCTGGAGCACCTCGCACAGATCATGGATGACGCTGCGCGCGTCGCCGACGATCGGCACATCGGCAACGCGGTTCTTGCCGATCTCGGCCGGATCCACATCGGCGTGCACGATCTTCGCCTCGGGGGCGAACGCATTCAGCTTTCCGGTCACGCGATCGTCAAAACGCGCGCCCAGGGCGACCAGCAAGTCCGCTTTCTGCATCGCGGTGACGGCCGTGTAGTTGCCGTGCATGCCGGGCATGCCCAGGCAGAGCGGATGGTCGTCGGGCAGCGCCCCGCGCGCCATCAGCGTGGTGACGACGTGGACGCCGGTCATCTCGGCCAGGCGCCGCAGCTCGTCGGAGGCAGCGGCTTTGAGGATGCCACCGCCCGCGTAGATCACCGGTTTCTGCGCGGCCAGGATCAGCTTGGCCGCCTCGCGGATCTGCTTCAAGTTTCCCTTGGTGACGGGCTTGTACCCGGGCAGGTCCACCGACTCCGGATACCACCAGGCCATCTCGGCCTGAAGAATGTCTTTGGGAATATCCACAACGACAGGCCCCGGGCGGCCGAGGCCCTCCGGGAGCTGGCCGAGTTGTGCGACATCCACGTGGTCACCACGCTGATGGCCCGGGGCGCCTTCCCCGACGACCATCCCCTGTG
>JBKKBA010000162.1:0-5885 GCA_046714275.1 Actinomycetota bacterium | reverse complement strand
GGGTCGGGTCGAACACGGTTGGGTCTGTGCCCGAGTGGTTGAGATACGGGCTTACGGTCAGGATCACCGGCGTCTTCGCTTCGGCCGGCAGGTCGGGGTGGCGCAGGATGTCGGCGTGCAAACGAGTCCCGTCGGCCGAGTTGAAGTACGCCTGGCGCCATGTGTAGCGGAGAGCTTCCGAAGACTCCTGCGCGACCGCTGTGCCGGCCGGCAACCACAGGCCGATGGCCACAAGAGCCGTAAGAAGGGCGATAACGAGCCTTAGACAGCCCGTCTGCCCCGTCCGGTCCCGGCCGATTCTCACGCGCCTAGTCTTCGATGGGGCCATACGCTTCCCCTGCTCACGGCGTGGCGGGGGATCTGTTCTTGCGGTTTCAAATCCAGCAGGTGAGCAGAATTTGCTCGCGGCCGCAGTCGCGCTGGAGCCACATGTGCTTTCGCCAGCCCAAGATCCCGGTGTCGGGGATGTAGGCGGCCGCCAGCACGGGGTAGAAATAGGCGAACAGCGCCAGGACCAATCCCGCATAAGCAAGGGCCAGCCGTTTCGGCTTCGGGCTGAAGGCAAGCAGACTGGCCAGCCCCATGCCGATCAGGAACATCAGCGCCAGTGTCGGGACCTTGTACAGCAGGTGCGCCCGCTCGCCCGCATGGACCCATTGAATGTAGAGCGGTGTGAACGGCGCGGTGAACATCAGAGCGAACGTCATAACGCTCTGCCAAGGCTTGAACAAGGTGATCACGCGATGCACCATGTGCGCCACCATCAGCGCCAGGATCGCAACGGCCGGCGTCATATAGAACAGGAATAGCGGCCGCGTTGTGATGAGCCACGGCAGGTAGAGCGGCAAGAACAGGAACAGCAGTGTTGCCGCCACCTGGTCCCGCCGCCGCAGCGCCCACCACACGCACAGCGGAAGCGCCAGGAAGAACGCAGGAAACCACATGGCCGGGTTCGGAAGCCCCAAGATCTCGGCTTCGATCTTGCACGGTTTCGTCGGATCAATCGAAGCAGGAGGCGGAGTCCCGCCGCTCGAGGTGACGGTGGGTGTGGGCTTGGGCGTGCCGGGCTGCTCGCATGGCTCGTCCTGTCCCGTGGCGGCGAAGAAGTGGGACGTCGGCCGGCCCATCCACGGCCACGACCATGCTCGCGACAGATAGGGATGCGACGGCTTTCCCTTCTCGTTGAGCGTCTTGAGATTCTTATGGAAGTCGTAGATCTCGCGCTGGTAGCAGACGAATTCCTGCCAGGGTTGCGGCCAGATCGACAGATTCCAGACCTTGGAGTTCACGGGATTGAACAGCGCGCCGAACTCGTTCGACTCGATTTTCTCGCACCGCGGCGCGGTGTAGCGACCGGACGCGGGACGCCCGTCCGCAGCCGGTTGGGTCGGCCCCGCGATAAACCAGGGAATGTACGTCAGCAAGTAGACCAGGATCGGCAGCAACCCAAAGGTCACGCCCAGCCACGCGATCTGCCGGCCCACGCCACGAATTCGCGGCAGCGGTTGCTGCGGAACATCCGGTGGTCCGCCGGCCGCGTACAGCAGTGACGTCGTCGGCTGCCACGGCGGAGCCGGTGGCCCCCCGCCGGGTCCCGGCAGAGCATCGACTCGGTCTGCATCGAGATCGTCGGCGCTGTCGCCGTGGAAGGTATCCGGCTCATCGCCCCCCGGCTCACCGACTACCGGCGCATCGGCCGGCGTTGCGCCGTCCCCCGGCTCATCGGCCGGCATCGCGTCGTCCACCGGCGCATCGTCGAAGTGCGCGCGTGCGGGCAAGGGTTGGCCCGTCCATCCGTTGGGTTCGTCTTCGGCGCCGGGCATGTCTTCCCAGCCGGCAGGAGTGCCGTCCGCGATGTCGCCTCGGAAAGTTCCGTCGTCGCCGGCTTCTTCTGCTTCCGCCGCTTGCTGTGGCTCGTCTGGCGGACCCCCCGCGGGCGCGGATGTGATCGCCCGGGCGCGACGCCGCCGTTCGATTTCCCACACCAGAGCTATGACGGCCAGAATCGGGATCACGAACGCGGCAGACCACTTGGTTGCCGTTCCCAGCCCGATGGCGACGCCCGATGCGATCCGCCAAGGTCTCCATCCCGTGTGCCACACCGAGGTCCGGGCGCGATCCTCCAGCAACAGCCACACCGCAAGCGCGATGAAGAACGCCAGGAAGATGTCCAGCATCGCGATGCGCGACTGAACAAAATGCAGCCCGTCCACCGCAACCAGCAGCGCCGCAAGAGCAGCGACCCAGGGCACGCGGAACAGTCGCCGACCGATCAGGTAGACCAGTAGCACGGTCAGCGTTCCGAACAGAGCGGCTGCCACCCGCCAGCCGAACGAGTTGCATCCGAACAGCCGCATCCCGGCGCCGATCAGCACCTTGCCGACCGGAGGGTGCACGGCGAAGACCGGCTCGATCGCGATTTGCGAGCACACGCCGGGAAGGACGGCGTCCTTGACAAGCTGGTAGTCGGCGCCGTGACGCAGGATCCCCAGCGCATTGACCGGGTAGTAGAACTCGTCCAGCGGAATCAACGATTTCGGGATGTTCAGGCGCACGAACCGCAAGATCCCCGCCAGCAGCGTGACGGCGGCGCCGAAGGCAAAGTCGATGCCCATCCAGCGGGGCATCTGGGGAGCCTTGCGCGTGGTTTCCACGATCAAAAACGGTCTTCGGGGCCGGGCCGCGCACAGTATACGGACGGACTTCCCGCGGCTCCGGCAGGTCGATCGGACCTCGGCAGCGCGCAGGCCGGCGCGCAAGCGGATAGAACAAGGCCGTGGACGGCCTTCTTTCAATCGTGGCAACACCGATCGGCAACCTGGACGATCTTTCGCCGCGGGCGGCACGCGCGCTTGCCGAAGCCGACGTGATCGCCTGCGAAGACACGCGCGTGACGCGCAAGCTGCTGACGCGTGTGGCAACCAAGGGGCGCTTGGTTTCCTACCGGGCGGCGAATGAACGAGCCAAAGCGAGCGACTTGGCCGAAGAGGTTGCCGCCGGCCGTCGCGTCGCGCTGGTGACCGATGCCGGCACGCCCGGCGTGTCGGATCCGGGACACCCGCTGATCGAAGCGTGCTTGGAACGCGGCTTGCGTGTTGAGGTTGTGCCCGGACCATCGGCCGCGGTAGCCGCTTTGGTGGTGTCGGGACTGCCGACGGCTCGCTTCGTCTTCGAAGGATTCCTGCCGCACACCCGCAAGTCACGCATCGACCGGCTTCGCCTGCTGTCAACAGAGGAGCGGACGCTGGTGCTCTTTGAGGCGCCGCACCGTCTGGAGCGCACGCTGGGCGACATGCTGGAGGTGCTGGGCGACCGCCGCGTCGCGATGGCGCGCGAGATGACGAAGATCCACGAAGAGGTCGTGCGCACGACGCTGGCCGGGTTGGCCCAGATCGTCCGCGTCCGGGGGGCGCGAGGCGAGATCACGCTGGTCGTCGAAGGCGCCCCGCCTCCGGGGTTGACGCACGTCAGCGACGAGCAACTGGTTGCCATGGTGTCGGCGCGTATCGAAGAGGGCCAGACCAAGCGCGATGCGATCGCCGAAGTCGCCGGTGAAACGGGGATCGCGCGCCGTCGCGTCTATCAAGCCGTCATCGACGCCGGCCTGTGAAACGAACTTCTGAAAGCGAAACGCCGGGCGATGAAGCCCGGCGTTTCTGAAAGATCGGGTCCAGCTACTCGAAGTACGGAGACCTGTTGAGATCCGTGATGAGGAACGCCCAGGGTGCCGCTACCTTGAAGTAGTCGTCGCGGTTGCGATCCAGAACCTTTTGCGAAAGCCTCAAGCCGGTGACGTAGGGGAACATGATGTCCCTCGACTCCGGATCCAAGTTGCCCAGCTCGGCCAGGATGCCGCCGGGCGTACAGACGTGACCGTAGTGCAGAAGCGACACCTGGCAGCCGTTCGGAGCGAGCAGGTCGACTATGCCGTCGTTGTGCAGGATCTCTTGACCCGACACCACTTCGGCCGCGCCGGCGCCTTCCAGCGTGCCGTTGCCGAAACTCCGGGTTCCGCAGCCAGAATCGGAATCCAGGAAGAACGCCGCGTACCGGCCGGGGTACTCAGCCTCGCCGCAGATGCCGCCTTCGTCGTCGGCCGCGAAGATGATGTAGCGCTTCCCGGGCTTGTCGTATCCACGATTCTTCAGTTCGGTGGCGATGTCGCCGACGCCCGAGTAGCCATCTTGGTTCTTCTGGCCGCGGACGAACGGGATGTCCATCGCCCCCGTGGATGTTCGGTCGATTCGCAGCGCGCCAAGTGTCTGCGTCACGAAGAAGGCATTCAGCGAGTTCATCGAGTTGATGAGCTGCAAGCTGTCCAGGCATTCGTCGGTCTTGCCCGCCGGGACGAAGTAGATGATCTGGGTGCGGTTTAGCGTTGTGGTGTCGGCAACGTCGGGCTCGCTCCCACGGCTGCAGGTTGCCAGAGGCGTGACGGTTTCGGCCGCGGAGATGCCGGTCACGTTAAGCGCCAGGCTGCGCGCGATCTTGGGAACGACCCCGTGAGTCGGCCCGTGGGCGGTCGCGGGAAGTGCGGTACCCAGGCAAGCCAGGGCGAGCGCGACGAACCTCTTGGTCAGGGGCATGCCCTATCGTACCGTCTCTTTGTACGCGCCCGCCACAAGATCCGATGGGAAAAAAGCCTCAGAATCGCTTCAGCTCGGCCAAGCAGGGACCGCAGACCTGATGGTCGCGAAATGACCGAAGCGAGTCGGCTTGGCCGCAGAAGGTGCAGTTCGTCCGCCTCTTGATCAGGATGATGCGGTCCTCTTCGACGCTGATGTCGATGTGATCGCCCTCTCGGATGTCGAAGGACTTGCGAAGCTCGGCCGGAAGAACGATCCGGCCTAAGTCATCGACCTTTCGAGAAACCCCCGTCGCTCGCACGCGCCCTCCATTATGATCAAGCGGCGCAATCATCCTCTTTGCAGAGGGTTTGGTCAAAACTCGGGAGCGGTCCGTGGGCGAATCCTTCTACATCACGACGCCGATCTACTACGTCAACGACGTGCCTCACATCGGCCATGCCTACACGACGGTCGCCGCCGATGTCGCCGCCCGCTACCACCGCCTGAAGGGCGACGATACGTACTTTCTAACGGGTACCGACGAGCACGGTGGCAGGATTGCCACCGTCGCACATGCCAACGGCATGGACCCTCAGGCCTGGACCGACCACATCTCTCAGCGGTTTCGCGAGGTCTGGCCGCGCCTGGACATAGCCAACGACGATTTCATCCGCACCACCGAAGAGCGCCACCGCATTCCCGTACAGGCTTTCCTGCAGCACCTCTACGATAAGGGCGCGATCTACGAGGGCGAGTACGAGGGTCCCTACTGCCAGTCCTGCGAGGCCTTCTATAAGGAGTCCGAGCTGCTGGACGAAGCCGCCTGTCCCATCCACAAGCGACCGGTCCAGCGGATCAAGGAGCAGAACTACTTCTTCCGGCTTTCCGACCACGCCGACTGGCTGCTGAACGACTACTACGCGCGAACGCCCTGCCCGGTCCAGCCCGAGTCCCGCCTGAACGAGTGCGTAGCGTTCATCAAGTCGGGGCTGCAGGACATCTCGATCTCGCGGCCGTCGCTGGAGTGGGGGATCCCGCTGCCGTGGAACGAGCGGCACGTCGTCTACGTCTGGATCGAGGCCCTTCAGAACTACATCACGGCGCTCGGCTATCCCGACGATCCCAAGTTCAAGCGCTACTGGCCGGCCGTGCACCTGGTCGGCAAAGAGATCGACCGCTTCCACGCCGTCATCTGGCCGGCCATGCTGCACGCCGCCGGTGTCGAGCCACCGGCCCTGATCTTCGGGCACGGTTGGCTGCTGGTCGGCGGCGAGAAGATGTCCAAGACCAACCTGACCGGCATCCATCCCTTCGAGC
>JBKKBA010000161.1:0-5644 GCA_046714275.1 Actinomycetota bacterium | reverse complement strand
GGTGACGCTGCGCAAGTCCGATATCGACACGGCTCCACTGGGCATGCTTTCGGCGTCCCGCTTCTTAGAGCTGGACCGAGCGATCGCACGAGCCCTGGACGTTCAACGCGCCCATCTGTTCCCGCGGTGACCGGCGACCGAAGCCCCGATCCCTACAGCGTGACCGTGACCTCCCGGAAGCCGGTCGGGACCGCCACGACGCGCGTCCCGAACGATCCCGCCAACGTCAGTGTCGCCGCATGCGTGCTGGTCAGCTCCAGCGTCAGCTCTCCCGACTGAATACCCGCTCGCTCCGGCCATAACGTCGCCGACGCCACACCTTCCAGCGCAACGACCAGCTTGTTGGACGGAGTGGACACCGCGAAGCCATCGGCGGTCCGGCCCGACTTCACGTGCGGCGCCGGGTCGATCCCGAAAGGCGGCAACGCGACGGTGGTCCGTGGCTCGATCCCGGAGGCCATCGACTGGGCGTCGACCAATCCCGTTGCGGCACCGAAGGCGACACGAATGTCCTGCAGCCAGTAGGCGTGATCGTGGACCAGGCCCAGCGCGGCATTATCGGCGGACGGTTTGGCTCGATAGGTCACGCGGGACGGATTGCGATTGATCGGCGGGCGGTTGATCCACGCTTGGCCGGGTCCCCACTCGTCCAGCAGACTGAACAGGAAGTGGTCGTAGCCGGGGAAGATGTCTACTTCGTGCTCGTAGCCCAGTCTCAGCATTCGGTTCAGCATCATCGTGGCGCCGGCAACCGGTACCAGCTCGTCGTTGGCCCCGTACCAGGCAAGAACCGGAACGTGGCGCAGGTTGTCCAGGATCGCAAGCGTTCCCTGCGCGTCCGGGACCAGCCCGTTGGTCGGGGCGTGCAAGATGTTCTCTCCGCCGGGACCGACAACGGCAAACCCGGACGTGAACAGGTCGGGATACTGCGACGCCAGCTTCCACGTGCCGTAGCCGCCCATGGAATAGCCGGTGACCGCGACCCGATCCGGATCCAGCGAGTATCGCGCGGCCGCGTCGGCCCATGCTTCAAAGACGTCCACTTCGGCTTCGTCGTGGTACCACCCGTCGGGGCCGCGGCCTTCGGGGGTCAGCACCAGCGCCCCGCGCTCCTCGCCCAGATCGCGGTACAGGTTGGGCGCGAAGCCGGCGTACTGGTTATACGAGCACGACAACGAGTGCAGCGCCAGCGTGAACGGCGCGGGTGTGGACGAGTCATACGTCGTCGGCACGTACAGGCCGTACGGCTGGATCTTGCCGCGCAGCATCGGACGGTCGGGCTGCGCCCCTTCGCCCAAGTTCAGGTGCGAGGCATACAAGCGGCTGATGAAGCCGGTCTTCGGGACGCCGGACATGTCGGTGGTTCCCGCCGCCAGCGCGGCGAAGTCGATGTCGGCACCGAAGCCGGCGATGTTGCGAGCCGCGAGCGCCAGGGCCTGTGCGTGCTCGCGGTAGTGGCCGGCGCCAACAGAGCGCGATCCGGTCGAGCCCAATGGATCGGCGACGGTGCCTTCGATGTTGCCCCGGATGATCGGCTCGTTGAACCGGAAGCCGACGTTGAACACCGGTGGAGGCGTCGTGCCGTGCGCACCGCCCGGCGCGGTGGCCGACGGCTGCTCCAAGACCTGCGTGAAGGTTTTCTCCGGGTAGTCGAACACGCCGGCGACCAAGTAGTGACGCCAAGTCGAGCCGGCCGGCTTCAGCGTGGTGGTCACCTCGATCTGATTGGTGGCGACATCGGTGGTGGTTGCGACGGCCGCGCCGTCCAGGGTTCCCCAGTTGTCGGAGGCGACGACGACGTGATCCAAGTTCAGGTCGCCCAGCGTCCCGATTCCGCTTCCCCAGTCGTCGCTACCGCCGGCTTCGGAGTCCACGCCGATCGCGACGGCGACGGCCTTCCCGACGATCAGCGTGTTCAGCGTGACCCGATAGACAATGTTTCCGGCGTCGTCCAGGCGCGCGCGAAACTCCAACAGGTCGGCCGCGTCGTAGGCGTACGTGGCGGCATCGGTCGGGTAGACCAGGTCACCCGTCGCGCCGCCGAAGAGCGTGTCGGAGGCGGCCGGGATCGGCTCCGGCTGCAGCAACGGAATGTTCGTTGTGTTGGCTCCGAAGGAGTCGTAGACGTAGTCCTGGTAGAGATATTCGCCGCCAACGTAGGCCTGCGCGCCCGACACCATCAGCGGCGCCGCGCTCCAGCCGGAACCGTTGGAGAGTTGGGGAGCCGTCGCAAGGGGCGCGTAGAGGACGTCCGGACCGGGTCGCGGACCCTGCAAGACGGTGGGCAGAGAGCCGGATGCGGCCGTGCCGGACGAGCCGGTCAGCAGCAGCGACAAGATGGCGGCCGGCAACAAGACACGACGCATCGAAATCCTCCCCTCACGGCCGCGCGGGGGGCACGGCCCCTGGACCCGGACAATTCTCCGCCGAAGCTCCCGACTCCTTCAGCCTGAAGGGATTTCTACGCCAGATCGCGCTGCCCGGTCTGCTTCGCGCCGACCAGCGCGCCCATGTTGCCCTCGGGATGCCGGTTCTCGCTCATGAGCTGGTGACAGGCGCCGATCTCTTCAAACCTGAACGTGCGCGACAGACACGGGTCGATCTTGCCGTCCAAGACCAGTTGATTGAAGGCGTAGGCCTGCTGGTCGTTGGCAAAGTGCGAGCCTTGGAAGCGCTTCTGCCGCATCCACAGGTAGCGCAGATCGACGACGGCGTTGTAGCCGGTCGTTCCCGCGCAGATGACGACCATGCCGCCGGTGTCACAGATAAAGATGCCGGTCGGCACGGTGTCTTCGCCGGGATGCTCGAAGACGATGCGCGGAGACTCCTTCGTGCCCAGCGCTTCCCAGAACGCCTTTCCGAACGCTTTCGCGCCGGTGAACCACTCGCCGTAGGCATCGGTATCTTTCCAGTGCGGCAGCATCCCCCAATGGTCGAAGTCTTTGCGGTTGACGTAGCCGGCTGCGCCTAGACGCTTGCAGAACTCGCCCTTTTCTTCGCTGGACACTACCGCGACCGAACGCGCGCCCGCGGCCGCGGCGATCTGGATCGCCATCGATCCCAGGCCGCCGGCGCCTCCCCAGATGAGCACCGGGTCGCCGGGCTGCACGTTGTTCGGCGGCCAGCCGTGCAGCATCCGGTACGCGGTCGCGCCGACCAGCGTCGGAGCCGCGGCCTCCTCCCACGTCAGATGCGCGGCCTTCGGCATGCACTGATGCGCCTGGACCTTGGTGAACTGCGCGAAGGATCCCCAGTTCGTCTCGTAGCCCCAGATGCGGTAGGAGCTCCCGAACATCGGGTCACGGCCGGCAGCCACAACGGGATCGTCCAGATCCCACGCCCCGCAATGGACGACGACGCGGTCGCCGGGCTTGACGTTGGTGACGTTGGAGCCGGTCTGGTAGACGATGCCGCTGGCATCGGATCCGCCGATGTGGAACTCGGTCGGCTCGCCGAACTTGCCGTGCACCTTGCAAACGTCGATCGGGATGCCGCGAGCCGCCCACACGTTGTTGTAATTAATCCCCGCCGCCATGACCAGAACGAGCGCGTCGTCCGGCCCGATCTCGGGAACGGAGACCTCCTCGATCTGAAAGGCCTTCTCGGGCTCGCCGAACCGTTCGGGGCGGATCGTTTGGGCGTACATGCGCTTGGGGACCTCACCAAGCGCAGGCAGATCGCCGATCTCAAAGATGTCGGTAGGCACCAGTGATCCCTCCAAGAGTTCGTAGCCGGCAAGCGCGAGTATAGGGACGCGCGCCGAGCACCCTCAAACCGGGCGAGGGAAATTGCGAGCCACGCGGCAAGGCGCCGGTCCCCAATTACGCGCGCATTCGAGCGATCAGCTCATCCCTTGCGATCGGCTTCTGTGGGGGATTCTTGGCCAGCATCTCCGCAACCACCTGTTCCGCGCGCTCCAGCAAAGCCGCATCGTCGTCCACATCGGCCGCCGGCGTCAGGAACCCCCATTTGCCAAGCGCTCGCCGCCCGATTTCACCGTCGGCCATCGCCGCGATCATCGGCACGATGGCATTGAACAGCGGCAGCGATCCACCGTCCCGGCGCAGAAAATTGATCTTGTCGCCGCTCCACATTCGAAGACGATCGCGATCGGCCGCCACGGCCAGCCGGAATCGCTCCTCCACCGTCGGATACGTGGCATCGAAGAACGCGACCTCAATGTCGCCGGAACCCACGCGCAGCGCATCGGCAAGAGCGAAGGCATGAATGAGGGAGTAAGACAGGCCCAGAGCAAGGGACGGGTTCGTGTGGCAATAGGCGTCGGCGACCGGCACCGCTCCGCGCGCGACGGGTCGCCCGTCCACGACGAACGTGCGCAGGGTGTTCCGCAGCCCCGCCATCGGCAGCACCGGCGTGATCGGATCGACCAGATCTGGGTTCACCCATGCGGCCATCATCGGGATCGCCGTCACGGCTCGCTCGTAGGCATCCACCTCTTTGAGCAACGCCTTCAGCTCCGTGTCGTGCGGCGAGCATGACATGGCGACGCCAAAGGTTCCGTTGTCGCCGGGGAATGAGGCGTAGGCGCCGTAGCCCAGATCGCCACGAGGCGACAGCAGCCACGGACCGTCCGGAAGCGTCACCCCCGGCTTCAGCGCGTAGTAGCGGCTGTAGTAGATCTGACCGCAGTCGCCGGCTTCTTCGAGAACCGGGTCGGCACCGGCCTGCTTGACCAGCCAGTCCGGCATCGGCGACGACCGGCCCATCGCGTCCACGACCAGATCGCCGGCCACATCGCCGGCCCCATCGCCGGCCAAGGTCGTCACCCCGGTGACTCGCGGCGGCTGCGACCCGTCTGAAAGAACGCCGGTCACGCGAAGGCCCGAGCGAATCTTGACACCCTGCTGCGCGGCAACGGCACGACGCAGCGCCCATTCGATGATGGGCCGCCGGACCGAAAAGAAAACCAAGTCTTCATCGCCGGGTTGCGCCGGGCCGGGAATTCTGCCCGCCACGTTCACCTCTTCGGCACCCGCCGCCATCAGCGCCTCGTAGACGTCGGGAAGATGCTTGCGCATCTCGACGCGACCACGCGGCAAGAACGCATGTGGCTGCAGAAAATGTGGGATCCCCTTGCGTTCCCACCGGAACGCCGGTCGCCAGTCCTCTTCCGCGGGAAGCGCGTCTCGCTCGATCAACGTCACGTCGTGACCGTCGCGCCCTAAAGCCAGCGCCGTGGAAAGGCCGGCGGTTCCCGCACCCAGGATCACGATGTTCATCGCGCGGACTGTAACAAAGCCGGGTTTGGTCCCCAAGGCGGTAACCCACGACAATGCGCGGCGATGAAGCTGTTGAGCGCCGGAAGACGCAACGCGGAGCCTCCGCCGGAGGCCGATGACCCCGCGCTCATGGCCGCACTGCGCGCCGGGGACGAGTCCGCGTTCACCCGGCTGGTTGACCAGCATCAGGCCTCGATGCTTCGCGTAGCGATGATGTACGTCCCGTCGCGTGCCGTGGCCGAAGAGGTCGTTCAGGAGGCGTGGATCGGCGTGCTCCGCGGAATCGACGGCTTCGAAGGCCGGTCGTCGGTGAAGACGTGGCTATTCCGGATCGTCGCGAACATCGCTCGAACCCGAGCGCAGCGCGAAGGGCGATCCGTCCCGTTCTCGTCGCTGGCCGGCCC
>JBKKBA010000160.1:0-4577 GCA_046714275.1 Actinomycetota bacterium | reverse complement strand
GGTGGTGCTACCACCACCCTCGCGGGTCGACGTTTGCCATGAATTAGTAGTGCAGCCGCGCTCGTGTGGAAGGCCTCCCGCGACGTAGCGTCCCTGCCGTGGGTTCGCCGCCTCGGCGGACCCGGGGGAGGAAATCATGAAGAAGACCATCGGGGTCCTCGGTCTCACGCTAACGATGCTGACGATGCTTGCGCTCCCGGCAAGCGCCGGTGCGGCGCGGACCCGCGGAGAGTTCAACAAGTTCTCGGCGGGGCTCACCGACCCGAACTACGCAGCGATCACCGGTCATGCTCAGATGGTTCGCACCGGAAGCGACAGCACCATCGTGACCATCCACCTTGAGGGCTTGCTTCCGAACACGACCTACGACAGCCACGTCCACGCGCAGGCGTGTTCGGTCGGCGCTGCCGGCGGGCACTACAAGATCGACCAGTCCGTCGCGGGGACGATCCCGTCCAACGAGATCTGGCCGGGACCCATCACGACCGACGAGTTCGGAGTCGCCAACGGCCAAGCCAAGGCCGGCGACCACCGCGCCCGGGCCGATGCCGTGAGCGTCGTCGTCCACCGTCCGGGGCCGACACCCAACAAGATCGCCTGCGCGGATCTAGCGTAGGCAGGCAAGGATCGCATCTGGAGGGGCGACCAAGTCGTCCCTCCAGTCTTTTTGCCATCCGATTGGCGTTCAAGGCTGCCGGCAGGCTCACAAGTCCGGACGAACCGCATGGCTCCAACGTGCTATGGCGGCACCAGACCGATCCGGCGATGCTTACTTGGACGGGGCGAACGGGAGGCCCGGCTGCCGCGTCCCCGAGTTGGAAAGGGGATGATCGATATGTGGTGGCAGATCGGTGCGGCCGCGAACGCCGTCATCATGGTCACGTACTTTGGCGTCTCATGGGTAATCCTTCGCTCCCTTGTGCGCAGCGGGCAACTTCGAGACAACAAGCTGGGCACCGCAACAGGGGTCATCTTCTTCACATGCGGCGTCGGGCACGGGATCCACATCGCCCACCTGCTCTTGCCGGCGATCGGCATCGAACGTCAGGTCGGACTGGCCGCACGCGCGTCGTTCGAGTGGCACATAGCGTCCTGGGACCTCCTCACGGCCGGAGTCGCCGTGTTCTACTGGAGCCTCCGGCGCATCTACGGACCCCTCATGAGCGGCGCGAAGCTCTTCGAAGACCTCAAGGAAAAGCAGCGCCAAGCGCTCGAGATCAACGACCGCATCGTCCAAGGCCTAGTCGTCGCCCAGGCAGCCCTGGCCTACGACCAGAGAGAAAGATCCGAAGAGGCGCTTGACCGGGCTCTGGTCTCGGCTCGCCATCTCATCAGCGACCTGCTGACCCAGACAACCGACGAGAAGGGGCTACGCCCAGGCGATCTTGTTCGCGGGGAAGCCGCAGCGGTCCGATAGGAGCCTCGTGATCGCCGATCCCGCAGATGCCCCCCATGCAGCAGCCATCCGCGTCCTCATTGCCGACGACACCGACGACATCCGCGATCTTCTGCGCCTCGTCCTCACGCTTGACGGACGGTTCGAGGTCGTCGGAGAAGCGAGTGACGGCTTCGAGGCCATACGCGCGGCCACGGCCCTCCAACCCGACGCCGTCCTGCTCGACCTGGCGATGCCCGTAATGGACGGACTCCAAGCCATCCCAGGGATCCGCCGGGAGGCGCCGGATGCGAAGATCGTAGTGCTCTCGGGGTTCGCGGCAAGCAGGATGGCCGCGGAAACGCGCGCACTCGGGGCCCACGCGTACCTTGAGAAGGGCGGGGCATTCAAGGAACTCCCACCGCTGTTGTCTCAGCTCTGCGGCATTCCCGAACGGCCGGCCGGGGTGGCCGCGACACCGGCAGCCGCGACCGGAGCCGGAAGCGCCACGGTCGTCGCCCTGGGCGAACGCCGGACGGGCGCCCTCCCGGGTGACGAGGCCGGTGAACTCCTCGCCTTCGTTTCGCATGAGCTGCACAACCCGATCCACGTGATCCAAGGCTTCTCGGCACTGCTGGCCCAGTCCGTGGATCGCCTTGAACACGAAGCGGCCGTTTGCGCCGCCGCCGCGATCGAGCGCCAGGCCAGACAGTTGGCGGAGATGGTGCGCGCCTTCGCGGATGCGCGCACCGTCGAGGTCGGCACGCTGGACCTTCGACGGGAGCGCATGGATCTGGGGGAACTGGTGCGCCAAATGGCGGCCGATCTCTCTCCAATCACCGATCCCCACCCCCTCAGCGTGCTGGCGACCCCGGTCGTCGCGCTCATCGATCCCGTCCGCGTGCGCGAGGTCGTCACCAACCTGGTATCGAACGCCGCCAAATTCAGCCCGTCCGACGCCGAGATCGAGCTTGAGGTGGAGTCGCTTGGGTCCGAGGCGCGGGTAGAGGTACGTGACCGCTGTGGGGGGATCCCAAAGGATCGCGAAGATGAGCTCTTCCTCAATTTCTAGCGCCTGTTGAGCGAAGCAAAGGGAACCGGACTGGGCCTGTACATATCGCGAGGCATCGCGCGCGCCCACGGAGGAGACCTGAGCTTCGCCCAACGTCCCGGCGGAGGATGTCGCTTCATCCTGACGCTTCCGCTCTAGCCTCGCCCCCTCGTTGGGTTGCGCCTTATGACTGCAGGCCGCCGGCGTCCCGCTTCCCGCCGGGCGGGTCCTCGGATGTAAAGACCAATCGGCGCCGCTCGCGAGGAGGCCATCCGCTCTCATCCTGTCCCTGTTGTGCATTCCGGCGATGGTCGTCGAACGCAAAGAGCGCGCCTGCCATCAGTCCTGCCAGCCCCAAGGCGAATGCAAACGGGATCGCGGCGCGAGTCATGATCAACTTCAAGCCCAGAACGGCCGTAACCAAGACGAGTACGCCGGAAAGGACCGTCAGAATCCTGGGCGTGTAACGCGTGAGCTTCTTCATAGGCCTCCGACGTGCCGGATGTCTCTCGCAGCATCATCGGATCGCGTCACTGGAGCGTCACTGACTTTCGAGTCGCGGAGGCAGCGGCGCTTCGACACTGAGTGCGCGTTGGTGACATCACTGAGCGCGGCCGGGCGAAATCATCTGGAAAGGCCTGCGCCTCCCCGGAGGCGCGTCCGGGGGGGGGCGGGGGGGCAGAGGGCGGTAGAGGGCTACTTCGGTGCAGCCGGTGAAGCGCATGTCGCCGTCCGCTCCCGAATCGGCGCGGCGCGCCACGGACGAGCCGGGATTGCCGTCGCTTCCGTTGACGTAGTCCGGCACCGACACCGAGCAGAACGAGCGGAATTCCTGCGCGAAGCGGTCGGTCGTCCAGAATCCCTCGACCTTGTAGGGCACGTTCCCGCCGTAGAGCGCGTCGCCCGACTGCGCGTGCTGGATCGGGTCGTAGAAGCCCTGGCTGATGTTGTGCTTGTCGATCGACCCGGCCGGGAACTTCAGCGCGACCAGTCGATTGAATGCGTCTTGCGCGATTGCCTGACGATAGGCGCGCTCTTGGGCGGGCGTGCGCCCTCCGCTCGTCACAACGTTGCCGCCGGCGTCCAGCACCAGCTCGCCCTTCACGTGACGGTCCAGCCACGCGAGTGTGTAGTAGTTGATGACCGGTTCCGCAAGACGGTTGCCGGCCAGGGAGCCGACGCCGTTGCCGTTCCAGTCGATGTGGTTCGACGCGCGAAGATTGACATGGAAGACGTCCATGCCACGCGCCTTGTGGGTCTCATACGTTGCAAGACCGCGACTGCGTGTCTCGGGGTAGCCGGTGCGTGCGGTGTTCTGCGGCGCAGAGAAGGCGCCGTCGGTCCGCTGATACATGATCGGCTGGCACGCACGACGCGTGGCGGTACTGTCGTCCACGGTGCAGTTGTTCGGCGAGATAATGTCGCCGCCGTCCCAGGCAATGATCGCGTCTACACGTGGGTCGCCTTGATAGCTAAGGGCCGCTGCGGCGCCCTGCGAGTGACCCGCCATGGCAACGCGGCCCAGGTCGGCTTCCTTTCCGAAGATGCCCGACGCGGGAGACGCAAGCCAGTTCACGACCTCGCCACCGTTGGCGGCATCCTGCACGTTCGGCACACCCGTCAGCGGATGAATGCCGTTCACGACGATCGCCATGTAACCGGCTTCCGCATAGACCTGCGCGTTGAAGCGGTGGTGCCCCATCTGCGCGATGAAGCCGTGATGGATCACGACAACGGGGTACGGCGCCTCGAAGCGCTCGAGCCCCGCGGGCAGGTCCGCGCACGTCTGCGCCGCGCACGGCCGGTAGATCTCAGCGGCCGGGACACCGGGGATACCGAAAGCGGGGTTCTGCTGCCCAGCGGCGTCGGTGACCGTCGTCACGTCGACGGGCACATAGGTGTAGCGCCAGCGACGGCCGTCGAAACGAACCGGTTGGCGGTACCAATCCTCGCCGTAGCGGACAGAGTTCCCTGTCGCGTGCGGATGGAAGCGACGGTCAGCGTCGCGCTGGTTGTCGCACTCCCGGCGCTGACGATCGCGCTCGATCCATGCGGGCGTGCACGGTAGGGGGTCCCCGCTCGGGTCGCGCGTGCCGTCGGCGCGCGACGGGTTGAACAGGTAGTTTAGGCAGTCGATACCGTGCGTGCTCG
>JBKKBA010000159.1:0-6403 GCA_046714275.1 Actinomycetota bacterium | reverse complement strand
GTGTTTCCCAGCACGTCGGTGGCTCGGACGGCGAAGGAATGGCCGCCGTCGGCAAGACCGCTGTAGCTCTTCGGCGAAGAGCAGGCTGCAAACGCCGAGCCGTCCAGCGAGCACGCGAACGTCGATCCGGCTTCGGTTGCCGTGAAGGAGAATGACGCTGTGCGCAAAGGCGTCAGCCCGGCAGGGCCGTCGGTGATGGTCGTTTCCGGCGGCGTCGCATCAATCGTCCACGCGTGTGAGGCCGGGCTTGCGTCGGCGTTGCCGGCGGTGTCGATGGCCATCACCCAGAAGGTGTGGGCGCCGTCGGCCAGCCCGCTGTAGCTCTTCGGCGATGCACACGCCGTAAACGCCGAGCCGTCCAGCGAGCATTCGAACGTTGCCGCTTCATCGGCCGTGAAGGCGAACGTGGCCGACCGCGATGCGGATGGTGCCGGCGGCGCTGAGGTGATCGTCGTCTGCGGAGCGGTTGTGTCAACCGTCCAGGCGTGCGTCGCCGGTGTGGCATCGGCGTTCCCCGACGCATCGATGGCCCGGACGCGGAACGCGTGGCTTCCGTCGGCCAGCGTCGTGTAGCTCTTCGGGGACGCGCAGACGGCGAACGCACCGGCATCCAGCGCGCACTCGAACGTCCCGCCGGCCTCGCTGGAGGAGAACGCGAAGGCCGCGGTGCTCGACGACGTCAGGGCCGGCGGAGCCGAATCGATGGTTGTTTCGGGCGCGACCGTGTCGCAAGCGCCGTTGATGCAGCTCAAGCTGGTGTCGCAGGAGCTTCCCGTGCAGGAGTTGGAGTTGACGACTCCATTTTGCGTGACCTTCTGCTGCACGGTTCCCAAGCCGGAGGTGGTGAAGTAGCCGCGCGCGAAGTCGTCCTGTGTGGCGTCCAGGTCGGCCTTTTGCTCGGTGGACTGAGTGATGGAGACTGAGTTGGCCGGGTTCGACCGCTGGTTGTCGGTGACGACCGTTGTGTCCGCGGTTTCGGAGCGGGACGTGCGCCCGGAATCTGCCCGGTTCGCCGAAGCGGTGATCGGGCTGGGGCCGATGGGCGCGATCCCCTGGATGTTGTCGCAGCAGATGTGCGGTCCGAACTGCGTCTGAACGGCGCCCGGGTTGGCGACGGCGTGCTGCCGTTCGGTCTGGGTGATCGTCGCGCTGGAGACGCCGGTACTGGTTTGGTCGATCGCACCACCCTGGCCTCCATCCTTGGTTCCCTGGCTCTGGGTCGTGCTCACCGGCGACTTGTTGGCAACCGCTTGGAAGTCGATCTTCTGCGCGACCGTCACGCCGTTCGTGCCGCCGCCATCAGAGATCTGAAGCGTTTCGAAGCGCTGGTCTTCCTTGGTCGAGTCGGCGTTCTGGCGCTGGTTGACGACGGTGCCTTCCGATGTGTTTGCTCGCATTGTCAGTGTTTGAGATGTTTTCAGAGTGTTGTTGCCGACGCCGGAGGTTCGCTGGTCGGTCTGCAGCAGTTGCCTGCCGGTTTGTGTCTGGTCCAAGATTCCCAGGCTGGCCGAATCGGCCGATTGGAAGGTCTTCTGGGTCGAGTCGATGGAGTTGTTTCCCTTGGCGTTGCGCTGAACGACCTGCGCCGCTTGAGCGGCGGACTGAAGCGTGCCCGTCCCCTGCGACACGTCCTGGAGAACCGTGGCGATATTGCCGCCCAATTCGTTCGTCTGCGTAATCGAGCAGGTTTGGGTCGCGGACGCGTCCGACGTCTTGATGACGCAACGCGCGTTGTTGTCGCCCGAAACGGCGCTCTGGACGACCGAGCACGAGTTGCCGGAGGTCGCCGGGGAGCCGGTGCACTCGAAGCTGTTGGAGCCTCCGGCAGATGCGGCCTGGATCACCGGCCGCTCATCCGAGGCACAGGTCCAACCCGCGCCGGGGCAACTGGGGCCGGCGTAGTTCCGGAAGCCCGTCTGGACGATCGCGGTCGCCGGATCGACGCCCGCGGCTCGAAGCTGATCTGCCGCCGCGGCGATCCGCTGGTCGACTGTGCTTGCTGGGGCAAGCGGGCTGGGAGCCGCAGACGCCATGGAGGCTGCGGCCACTACGACGGCGATCATCGCCGCGAATCGGACATTTCTCATTTTGGCTCCCCCGTCACGGCGCCGCCAAGCGGATTCCCCGGCGGCGCTCCTCTAATGGTTCGAGATGAACCCCATCGTTCCCTTCTAGAACACCCTGATCTTGAGGGGGTGACTATGATCCCGGGCACAGTCGGAAGGTCGTCGTCGGCACGCGGTCAGGCGTGCCAGGAGCTTGAGATCGCGTGACCCGGCTCGCGCTCGTCCCATACCTGCCGCGGCTGGTCTTTGACTGGCAGCGAGAGGCGCCGGATGCCCTTCATCGATCCATCGAAGGGTCCCTGGCGTTCGTGGACATTTCGGGTTTTACCGCGATGTCCGAGCGCCTGGCGCGCTACGGGAAGGTCGGCGCCGAAGAGGTGACCGACGTCCTGGATTCGACGTTCGCGCGGCTGCTGGCGGTGGCCTACGAAAACGACGGCAGCCTGTTGAAGTTCGGCGGCGACGCGCTGCTGCTGTTCTTCTCCGGTCGCGAGCACGAAGCGCGAGCGTGTCATGCCGCGGTCGGCATGCGCGCGCGCCTTCGGCAGATCGGACCCATCCCCACCAGCGCGGGGCAGGTGCGGCTTCGCATGTCGATCGGCGTGCACAGCGGAGCGTTCGATTACTTCCTGGCCGGGCGTTCTCATCGCGAGCTGATCGTTACCGGACCTGCCGCCAGCACCACGGTGGAGATGGAGCAGGCGGCGTCGGCCGGAGAAATCGTGATCAGTCCGGCGACCGCTGCAACGCTGGAGGAGGGATCGGCAGGCGATGCCCGCGACGGAGGCTTTCTGTTGCGCCGCTCTCCGCCACCTCCGCGATTGGGACGCGCGCGAATCCAGCAAACCGGCGCCGGTTCGGCCGACGTCGAGTCGTTCGTCCCCGCGTCGATCCGACGACATCTTGAGGGTGGGAACCCCGACCACGAACACCGGCAGGTCACGATCGCCTTCGTGCGCTTCGGCGGAACCGACGACATGCTGCGCAACGACGGGGCGCAGCGAACAGCTCAAGCGCTGGACGCGCTGGTCACTGCGGCGCAAGCGGCCGTCGAAGAGCACGGCATCTCGTTTCTGGGAAGCGACATCGATCGCGACGGCGGCAAGATCATTCTGAGCGCCGGCGCGCCGCATGCGACGGCCAATGACGAAGAGGCGATCCTGCGCGCGGCGCGCTCGATCGTCTCCTCCGATCACGGGCTTCCGGTCAGGATCGGAATCAATCGCGGGCACGTCTTCGCAGGTGACGTCGGACCCGAGTATCGCAGGACCTACACGGTGATGGGCGACGCGGTAAACCTTGCGGCGCGTGTCATGGGCAAGGCGGCTCCCGGCGAGATTCTTGCGACTCCGACCGTACTCGAGCGCGCCCCAACGGTCTTCGAAGCAGTCCAGCTTGAGCCTTTCTTGGTGAAGGGAAAGGCAAAGCCGGTGGTTGCGCTTCGCGTGGGCCGGCCCATCGGCGCGCGAAGCATCGAGCCGAGCACGTTGCCCCTAATCGGACGCGAAAAAGAGATGGAGACGATCCTGACCGCCCATGCCGCCTCGCGCCGCGGGAAGGGAGCCGTTGTCGAGATCCTGGGCGAAAGCGGTATCGGAAAGTCGCGTCTAGTTCAGGAGCTGCAGCAGCACTTCGGCGCCTACGTTTTTGTCTGCGACCCGTATTCGGCGGCGACGCCCTACGCCGCCGTGCGCGCGCTGATCCGGCGCTTGTGTGAGATCGATCCCGACGTAAGCTCGGAGCGCGCGGGGCCGGCATTGACTGAGGTGGTGCGCGACCGGGCGCCGGATCTGGTGCCGTGGCTGCCCCTGCTGGCGCTGGTCGCCGGAGCCTCGGTAGCGGCGACGCCCGAGGCGGACCAGCTTGACGAGCAGTTCCGAGCGCCGCGCCTGCGGCAGTCCGTCGCGGAGTTGCTGGTCGCGCTGCTCCCGGATCATTCGATTGTGGCCTTCGATGATGCGCACTGGATGGACGATGCCAGCGTCGAAACGCTGCGCCACGTTCTAGAGGCTGAGCTGGCCGACCGGCCGTGGCTGATCGTCGTTTCGCGCCGCCCTGGTGATGAGGGGTTCACGCCGGGCGAGCATGTGCGGCCGGTGACGGTGCTGGTCGAGGCGCTGGCCCGCGACGCGGCCGAAGCACTGGCCGTCGCCGCAGCGGAGGAGCTTCCCCAGCCGCGCGTCGAGGCGCTGGTTGCCCGGGCATCGGGCCATCCGCTGTTCTTGCTGGAGCTGATCGGCGCGACGATGTCGGGCGCCGCCGACGACTCGCTTCCCGACAGCGTCGAGAGCGCGATCATCGCGAGGATCGACACGCTGCCCGCTGCCGATCGCACGGTGCTTCGTTACGCTGCCGTCCTTGGGGATCGGGTCGACGTCTCGCTTCTTCAGCGCATCATGCAGCCCGATCACGGTGCGGGCGGGAACGACTGGACGCGGCTGACGGAATTCATGAGCGTTGAGGACGATCAGACGGTCCGGTTCCGCCAGGGACTTTTCCGCGAGACCGCCTACGAAGGGCTGCCGTTTCGTCGCCGGCGCGAGCTTCACCGGCGCGCGGGGGAACTGCTGGAGCAATCCGACGACCATCAGGTCGAGTTGCTGTCGCTGCACTTTCATCGCGCCTATCAGCATGCGAAGGCCTGGCGCTACTCGCGCGAGGCGGCCGAGCGGGCGCGTTTCGCCTTTGCCAACATCGATGCGGCCACGTTCTACCGACGCGCCATCGACTCGGCGCGGCATGTGGAGGGATTGAAGCCGGGCGAAACCGCATCGGTCTGGACCGGGCTGGGTGACGTCTGCGAGCTGGCGGGTTTGTACGGCGACGCGGCCGAGGCCTACCGCAGCGCGCGTCGTGTGGCGATGGCGGACATGCTGCCGGGGCTCATGGCCAGGGAAGGGCGAGTGCGTGAGCGGCTTGGCCTCTACAGCGAAGCGCTTCGATGGTTCGGACGGGGCCTTCGGACTCTGGACGCGATCTCCGATGCGCACATGCGGGAAGTGGAGCGCATCGGCTTGCTGCTGTCCCGGGCCAGCGGACACTTGCGGCGGGGACGGCACAAGACGGCGATCGCCGACGCGCAAGAGGCGATCGCCGCGGCCGAGGCAATCGAGCACAGGCCCGGCTTGGCACGCGGATACTTCATTCTGAATTGGGCCCACCTTGGCAGCCCCGATGCTGCGCGGTACGCGGACCTGGCGTTACCCATCTTCGAGGAGATGGGGGACTTGCTGGGACAGGCGCGGATCCTGAACAGCCTGGGGGCGACGCGCCACTTCGAGGGACGTTGGGACGAGGCCATCGCACTCTACGAACGCAGCCGTACGGCATCCGAGCGCGCCGGACACGTCGTGCAGGCAGCCACCGTGACGAACAACATCGGCGAGATTCTGAGCGACCGCGGGATCATCGACCAGGCCGAATCGCTCTTTCGCGAGGCGCGTCGCGTGTGGCGGGCCGCGCGGTATCAAGCCGGCGTGGCGGTTGCGACCAGCAACCTGGGCCGGGCTGCCGCTCGCGCCGGACGATACGAGGAGGCGCGCGAGTTGCTGCGGGAAGCATTGGGAGAGTTTCAGTCGATGGGCGCCGAGGCTGAGATCGCCGAGACCGAAGGGCGACTGGCGGAGTGCATGATGCTGGCCGGCGAGGCCGCCGAAGCGCTGACCTTCGCGACGATCGCCCACGAGCGTGCGGTGGTGCTGGGCGGTTTGGCGGTGCTGCAGTCGATGCTCGACCGGATCCGCGGTTACGCCCACCTGGCCACCGGCAGCGACGCGCTGGCCCAGGATTGCTTTGACGAAAGTCTTCGGCTTGCGCGCGGCGCCGGCGCCGTTTACGAGATCGCGCTGACCTCGCTCGCGTGGTCCGATCTGGCGGTGATCACCCACCGCCCGTCGGCAGAGCGATGGCGCAAGCGCGGGCAGGAGAGCCTGGACCGTCTGGGCTGCGTGAGCGTCGCCCGCGTGCGTCTGGGTTGAGCTTTCGCCGCCGGGGCTCCCTCGCCGGTGGGGTCCTACGTGGACGAGCCGGTCGGTGAAGGGCTCGGTGGTTCGCTCGGCTCGGGCTCCTCGGCCACGACGATGACGACCTCACTGCCACGTGGCTGTTCGGTTCCGCCCTGCGGCGTCTGACGGCACACCTGCCCGCTCGGCCGTGGACAGTTTGAGCTGGGCGCTTCCTTCAGGACCCTGGGCACGAATCCACGATCTCGGATTCTCTGAACGGCTTCCGATTCAGAGAGCCCCTCGACCGGCGGAACGAACGCCGTCCCCTTGCCGCCGGAGACGACCAGGGACACCGTCGCACCTTCGTTGACCTCGGTTCCCGCGGCGGGGCTC